>NZ_QBAW01000005.1 GCF_009689985.1 Helicobacter pylori
AACTCTTTTATTTTCAATGAAGGGGCTAACCATTTTAAGGTGTTTTTTAATTATGGGTGGGTGTTTTGAGCGTGAAATGAATTGATAGATATAATATTTTTTTAAATAAAAGCCTTATTTTTGTCTTTTTTTCGTATAATAAGATTTAAGTTAGTATTGATAGTGGTGCGTTAAGGTTTTTCAATCTTGCGTGATCAAATCAATATTTCCTAATAAGATCATAGCTTTAATATTCAAAATAGTATAAAAAGGAAAGTTATGTATGCGGCTCATCCTATCAAGCCCCTAAAAGCCCCTAAACTCAAAACTAAATTTTTAAGGCGTGTGTTTGTGGGCGCGTCTATTAGGCGTTGGAATGACCAAGCATGCCCTTTGGAATTTGTGGAATTAGACAAACAAGCCCATAAAGCGATGATTGCGTATTTGCTCGCTAAAGATTCAAAAGACAGGGGCAAAGACTTAGATTTAGATCTTTTAATCAAGTATTTTTGCTTTGAATTTTTGGAGCGCTTGGTTTTAACCGATATTAAACCCCCTATTTTTTACGCCCTCCAACAAACGCACAGCCAAGAATTAGCCTCCTATGTCGCGCAAAGTTTGCAAGATGAAGTCAGCGCGTATTTCTCTTTAGAGGAATTAAAAGAGTATTTAAGCCACAGGCCCCAAATTTTAGAAACTCAAATTTTAGAGAGCGCGCATTTTTATGCGTCTAAGTGGGAGTTTGACATTATTTATCATTTCAACCCCAACATGTATGGCGTGAAAGAAATAAAAGATAAAATTGACAAGCAACTCCACAATAACGAGCATTTGTTTGAAGGGCTTTTTGGGGAAAAAGAAGATCTGAAAAAATTGGTGAGCATGTTTGGGCAGTTGCGTTTCCAAAAGCGCTGGAGCCAAACCCCAAGAGTGCCGCAAACTAGTGTCTTAGGGCATACCTTATGCGTGGCGATTATGGGGTATTTATTGAGCTTTGATTTAAAAGCTTGTAAAAGCATGCGGATCAATCATTTTTTGGGCGGGCTTTTCCATGATTTACCCGAGATTTTAACCCGAGACATTATCACGCCCATCAAACAAAGCGTTGCAGGGCTTGATAACTGCATTAAAGAAATTGAAAAAAAGGAAATGCAAAACAAAGTCTATTCCTTTGTGTCTTTGGGCGTTCAAGAAGATTTGAAATATTTCACCGAAAACGAGTTTAAAAACCGCTACAAAGACAAGTCTCATCAAATCGTTTTCACTAAAGACGCTGAAGAATTGTTCACGCTTTATAACAGCGATGAATATTTTGGGGTTTGTGGGGAGCTCTTGAAGGTGTGCGATCATTTGAGCGCGTTTTTAGAAGCCCAAATCTCTCTTTCTCATGGCATTTCCAGTAACGATTTGATTAAAGGGGCTCAAAATCTTTTAGAATTGCGATCCCAAACAGAACTGCTTGATTTGGATTTAGGGAAATTGTTTAGGGATTTTAAATAATGAACTATAAAGAATTATTAGAATTTAACGATTACGCTATGGATTTAACCATTCGCATGGCTCATCATAGCACTGCTATTGAAAACAATCCTTTGAGCCTTGCTGAAACTATAAGTATTTTAACCACTGAATACATTCCTAGAGAAATGCCTCAAAGAGCTTTCTTTGAAGTGAAAACTATCAAAACATGCTCTTCTTTCTATTAGAAAACCTGAATAAAGGACAAAGCGTTGATAGCTTTTTTATAAGAGAGTTGCATGGGATTTTAGTGAATTTTTTACTCCCTAATAAAGGGGCTTTCAAAACGACTGATAATACCATTTTAGGAGCTAGTTTTGAAACGACCCCTCATTTTCAAGTGCCTATGTCTATGAAAGAATGGTGCGATAACCTCAATTATAAGATGAAGACCTTACAAGATAAAGAAGAAAAACTAAAAGCTATTTTAGAACAACACATTTTGTTTGAAAGGATACACCCTTTTAGCGATGGTAATGGTAGGGTGGGCAGAATGCTAATCTTTTATAGCGTTTTAGAGCAAAACTTAATACCATTTGTGATCACCAAAGAACAAAAAGAGGCTTACATTAAGGCTTTAGACACATGCAATACAGAAAGCTTATACCAACTCGCCAAAGTATCCCAAGAGTTTGAACTCACACGCATACAAGGGCAAATGGTATTCAATAAGAATAAGCCCTAAAATCATGGTTTTCAAGCGCGCATCAAATAGAGCCTTTTTCTCTCGCTTGAAGAAGCGATGTTGAGCAATTGGCGGTATTTAGTGATTGTTCTTCTTACCATTTTCAAATGGAATTTTTCTTCAATGAGTTCTAAAATCTTAGCGTCGCTCAAAGGCTCTTTTTTGTCTTCATTTTTAATCAATTCTAAAAGGTAGTCTTTAATCACAGCGTTTGAAGTCTCGCTATTGTCTAAGGCGGTGCTAAAGAAATGTTTAATAGGGAAAACCCCCCTTTCGCATGCCAAATATTTATTAGAAATGGCCCTTGAAATCGTGCTTACAGAGTGGTTAAACTCATTGGCTAAATCCAATAATTTTAAAGGACGCAATTTTTTACCCTTAAAAAAATCGTATTGATACTCTAAAAGCATGAGGCCGATTTTATAAATCGTGGCTTTTCTCAAATTTAGTGCATCAATCAAATCTTTAGCCTCTTTTAATTTTTCTTTTAAATAAGCGCTATCTTTAAAGCGATTTTCTTCTAAACTGATCGTCGGATAGCTCTCATCATTCAAACGCACGATGATTTCATCATCCACTTCTAAAATAAAAAGTTCCGGAATGACTTCTATTTCTTTTTCTAAAAACTCAATGGCTGGGGGGTTTTTAAAGGATTTTAAAATCTTTAAAGCCTTTTCATAATAAAAATCTTTAGAAAATTCATGGTGTTTTTCTAAATTTAAAATGATTTTTCGCGCTTCTTCATAAAGCTCGTTATTGTCTAATTCCCTACTCTCTAACTGGAATAAAAAGCTCTCTTTCACATCTCTAGCGCCAATACCAGCGGGATTAAGGTAACTAAAACGCTTGCGCACTTTTTCATAAACTTCGCTCTCTACCCCTAAAATTTTAGCCCTTTCTTCAATGTTTTCTTCAAAATACCCTTCACTATCTAGCCCATTAATAATATCCATAGCGATTTTTTGAGAGGTTTCAGTAGGAAAGAGGGGGGGAATGATTTGAGCTTCTAAGGTTTCAAAAAGGCTTTTAGAAGCGATTGCGAAATTTTCTAAATGATCGTTGCTATTTTTAGCACTAAAGCGATCGCTAAAATTTTTGATGCGTTTGTTTTCAATTTTGATTAAGGGGTTATCCAGGGCGTTTTGTTTCAACACTTCTTCTAAATCTTCAAGCTCACTTTGTAAAATGGGAAGCCACCCTTTTAAAGTAGCGTTTAATTTGTTTTGAGGGCTAATGTTTGCGCGTAAAACCGCCATGTCTATACCTTAAAATTTTCCCCTAAATAATACTTACGCACCAAAGCGTTTTCATAAATTTCATTAGCGTTCCCGCTCGCTAAAAGCGTGCCGCTTTTAATCACATACGCTCTGTGGCACACGCTCAAAGTCTCTCGCACATTGTGATCAGTGATCAACACGCCGATGTTTAATCCAATCAAGCTTTCAATGATTTTTTGAATGTCAATCACCGCAATCGGATCCACGCCCGCAAAAGGCTCATCTAATAGCACAAATTTAGGGTTTTTCATCAAAGCCCTAGCGATTTCTACGCGCCTTCTTTCTCCCCCACTCAAGCTCATGCCCTTACGCTCTCTTATGGCTTGGATATTAAAAGCGTCTAGCAAGCTTTCCATTTTTTCTTCGCTCTCTTTAGAGTTTTTAAAAGTGCTCTCCCCTGCTAGGGCTAGATTATCTTCCACGCTCAATTCTTTAAAAATGCTGGATTCTTGGGGCAAGTAGCCTATGCCTAAGTTAGAGCGCTTGTGTAAGGGGTATTTAGCTAAATCCACATCGTTTAAATAAACGCTCCCCCCACTAGGCTCTAAAAGCCCGCATATCATATAAAAGGTGGTGGTTTTACCCGCCCCATTAGGCCCTAAAAGCCCCACCACTTCGCCGCTTTTCACTTCTAAAGAAACATCTGAAACGATTTTGGTTTTTTTAATCTGTTTGTTTAAATGCTCTGCTTTTAAAATATCCATTCAAGCGACCCTTTAAGCGATCTTTATTGTATAAAAACGGCTAGTTGATTCGGTTTTGATTTCCACAACCTTAATAGCTAAATCGTATTTTTTTAAAATTTTTTCTAATTTTTCATCGCCCCATTCCACAAAATGGATCCCCTTTTCTAACAAGCACTCCAACATGCCAAGCTCCAAGCAAGCCTTTAAATCGCGCATGTAAAAATCATAATGGAACACGCTCTCGCTATAAGCATGCATCAAGCTAAAGGTGGGCGAAGTCGCTTGAATGTCTAAACCCAAGTGTTTCAAGCACGCTTGAACTAAAGTCGTTTTACCGCTCCCCACAACGCCTTTTAAAAGCACCACCCCCTTAAAATCATCTTTTAAAATTGCAGCCGCCACTTTGTTTAATTCGTCTAAACGCGCTCTCATAACAATTCCACGCTTTTGATTTCAAACTCGCTCTTAATCTCTTCAATGAGGTTAGAATGGTTAGCCATAAATTCTTGCAAGGCTGTAGGGGCTTCTTTGGGTTGGGTTTCTTGAACCTCTTTAGTGTCGTTTTCTTTAGTTTCTTTTTCTTTAATCTCTTTTTTAACCGCTTCTTTAATCTCTTTTTCTTTCATTTCAGCCGTGGTTTCGGTGGTTGGTTGGGGTAAGATTTTTTCCCTTAAAGAAGAAATTTTAAAATCTTTAACCTCTTTAGTTTCTTCTGGAGTGCTTTTATTTTCCAAATGATTTTTTAAAGCGATTTTGATATTTTCGCCCTTGCCAAAAACCCCATCAACGATACTTTTCACGATTTTAAATCGTTCTCTTAAAAGCTCTTTATCTTTATCAGTGGCTAAAGACTCCCAAGTCAAGGTTTTAGTCTGTCTGTCAAAATCAATGAAACGGATATTTTTTTCAAACACCGCCCCTAATTCGTAATTGCGCTCATAAACCAATGTTTGAACTTGCTTGAAAAGGTTGTGAAAAATGCGATCTTTAGCTGAAAGCATAGGAGTTTGTGGGGTTTCTGCGTTCTCTATTCTTTCTGCTTGTTCTATTTTTTCTGTGCTTTTGGGTTCTTGTTTAGGGGCGTTAGCGTTTTGATTTAAGGGATTTAAAACGCTTTCTTTACTTTGCTCTAATTCCAAAATCGCATCGTCTAGGGCTTTGAGCTTCAAAGCTTCTTTGAATTTCATTTTCAATAACAACAGCACAAAACTAGCATTTGCCCCTTCTTTTAAAAGGCTGAGACTGCTCATAATGATTTTAAAAAAGCGCTCTATTAAAAGGATGGAATACGAATCAGGGCTTAATAATTTCGCTTTCAAAAAAAGCATCATTTCTTCTAAAACGCTCTCGGTTTCATAATTTTCTAAAATGGCATAACGCTCTTGCAATCGCGCTTCATCTTGGTTGATTAGGCTTTGAAAAAAATCTTCTAAAACACTCCGATCAATCGCTCCTAACATTTCAGCCACTTTGCTTTCTGTGATAGCGTTATCGCAATAATTGATGGCTTGCTCTAAAAGAGTGATCGTATCTCTTAAGCTCCCTTGCCCGCTGTGAGCCAGTTTTTCTAATGCGCTTGTTTCATAACTTACTTGTTCTTTTTCTAAAATAGTTTTTAAATGAGAAATAACGGAATTTTCAGGGATTTTTTTAAACCTGAAATGCTGGGTGCGGCTGAGTATGGTAGCGGGCAATTTCAAAGCGTCCGTTGTCGCTAAAAGGAATTTCACATGGCTAGGAGGCTCTTCTAAAGTCTTTAAAAGCGCGTTAAACGCTTCGGTGGTGAACATATGCACTTCATCAATGATAAAGATTTTATAGCGCCCAAAGCTTGGTTTGTAGCGCGTTTGCTCTATGAGATTACGGACATCATCAATCCCCCTATTAGACGCTCCGTCCATTTCTATAATATCTATATGGTGGTTGTTTAAAGCACTCTGGCATTGGGTACAAGTATCGCAAGGCACAGCTTTTGGCCCTTCTTCACACATTAAAGCCCTAGCAAAAATCCTAGAAGAGCTGGTTTTGCCAGAACCTCTTAACCCGCTGAATAAATAAGCGTTAGCCAAACGCTGGTTGTCTAGGGCTAAAGAAAGCGTTTTAGCCACGCTCTCTTGACCGACTAGCTCGCTAAAATGTTTGGGGCGGTATTTTAACGCTAAAACTTGCATATTGATTGTAATCCTTAAAACTCATTTAGGAGTATTGTAATGCAAAATGACTTAAAACTAGCCCCTTTTTAGGTTTTACTCAATAGCACTAAAAAATCCCTAAATAAAGTAACGCTAAGCGTTCCCATGATGGCGGTTACAAAGAGATTCACCCCCATAAAAATTTTTTGGTTGTTTAAAAGTTTAGAGCCATAACGCAACGATAAAGTGCATAACAATAAAAGCCAAGAAAAGGCAGCCGATAAAGTGCCGGCTAAAAAGACAAATTTTTGCACTAAATCAAAAGACAAAGCACTCGCGCCAATTAAAAACACCATTTCCAAATACACTTGAGGGTTGAGTAAGGTAACGCCTAAAGTGAATAATAAGGTCTTTTTTAAGGATAATTTTTTAGGGGTTTGGACTTGCTTCTTTTTAAAGGTTTGAAAAAGGGTTTTTAAAGCTAAAAAAGCGTAAAATCCGGTAAAAGCCGCTCCAAATAAATTCAAAAACAAACTCAAATAAAGGTTTTTAGCAAAATAAGCCCCCACGCCAAACACGCCCATGCTCATTAACACAATATCGCATATAAAACACAAAGTGCAAATCAAAAACACATAATTCCTAGCCATTCCCCTTTCCACAATAAACAAGGATTGCGCTCCCACAGCCGCACACAAAGAAATCGCTAAACCAAAACCTTCTATAAAAACCACAAACATCTTGCTTAAATCCTTTCACTCAAAATAAGCCAAAACCATAACGCTACCATTAAAAATTCAAAAACGACATTTTAAAATTTTAGGGTTTAAAACGACCTTTATGATCGCTATGAATAAGATTAAATGAGAACAGATAATAACCAAAATGCCATTTTGATACTTTTAGTGGTTTAATATTTAATAATAGATTAAAATTGACATGCTAAAATACTGAAATTTGCTGTCGTTATGTGGCAAAAATTTAGACAACAAGGAATTGGGAATGGGAAGGAGTTTGGCTTTTTGCCTAATGCTCGCGCTTGGATTACAGGTTTTAGGCGCTAGGGATTTTTCGCAACTCAAAGATAAGGAGCTTTTAGAATTAGCAGGAACTCTGCCTTCTAATGAAGCGATTGATTATCGCATGGAAGTGTCTAAACGCCTTAAAGCCTTAAACGCTGAAGACGCTAAGAAATTCCGTGCGAATTTCAGCCGAATCGCTAGGAAGAATCTTTCCAAAATGAGCGAAGAGGATTTCAAAAAAATGCGTGAAGAGGTGCGTAAAGAATTAGAAGAAAAAACCAAAGGTTTGAGTGCTGAAGAAATCAAGGCAAAAGGGCTTAATGTGAGCGTTTGTAGTGGCGATACGAGAAAAGTTTGGTGTAGGGCTGTTAAGAAAAAAGACGAACATTGCTCTCCTAAGTGAGATAAAATTTAATTTAAAAGGATAAAACATGAAAAAAGCGTTGAAAATACTTTCTGTTAGCGCGTTGCTATTTGTGGCTTTAAACGCCAAGGATTTCAGCAAAACAAGCGATGAGGATTTGGCCAAAATGGCTGGCGTTGTCGCTCCGCAGGATATTGTGGATTACACAAAAGAGTTGAAAATGCGCATGAAAAAGATGCCTGAAGACAAGAAAAAGGCGTTCCACAAACAATTGCATGAATATGCAACTAAAAACACAGACAAAATGACCGTAGCGGATTTTGAAGCCCGCCAAAAAGCCATTAAAGAAGCGCTTAAAAAAGGCAACATGGAAGACATGGACGATGATTTTGGGTTGCGATCATGCAAGCATGGGAAAATGCACAAACACGATAAGCATGGTAAGAAGCATGGCAAAAAACATGACAAAGATCATGATAAAGATCATGACGATAAAGACCATGACCACCATGATGAAGATCACAGCGATAAGCACTAAAGCTTAAATGACACCACTTTTTCTATCAAAGCTTCAAACTCTTTAAGCAGAAATCCTAAACGCTTTTGGCGTTTGGGATAGAAGCATGCTATTATATAAAATATTATTAGTAATTTTTTATTGTTTTTTTTAACACCGCAGTTTTTAGCAATCAGCCAAGCGCAGGATTTATCATTAAAGGCAACTTCTACCCCCGACCACGATTTGATTAAATTCCAATCAAAAATAAAAACCTAAAACCGCTTCAGCGTTTCAAACCATTCTAAAAGAGGGTTTCAATACTCTTCAAACATTTCTTGGATTTTTGCTTTATCGTTCGTTTTGGTTAAAGCGAGTTGTAAAAGCACCCTGGCTTTTTGGGGGTTTAAATTGTCGCTTGTGATAAAGCCATAAGCTTTGTCATCAATCTCGCCTGAAGTGACTTCACCACTGCCTACCCTGCTAGAACGAACGATTAAAACCCCCATTTTGCTCGCTTCTTGCATCGCTTTTAAAAACCCAGCGCTCACATTCCCGTTACCCACCCCGGCTATCACAACGCCTTTTGCATGCGAGTTTAGGCTCGCTTGGAATAAATCAAGGGTCATGCCGGCATGCGTGTAAATAATATCCACTTTAGGCAGGGGGGTTTTGAGTTGTGAAAGAAAAAATTCGCTCTTCATGGTGTGTTTTCTCAAAGGCTGCATGTAATAGCGTGTTTTGCCATAATACACGCTCCCTATCGCGCCGCTATTTAGGGCTTTAAAAGTGGAAGTGTGGGTGGTGTGCGTTTTAACCACTTCTCTAGCACTAAAAATATTATCGTCCATCACCACCAGCACGCCTTTATTAGCGCTTTTTTCATTGGCCGCTACACTCAGCGCGTTATACAAATTCAAAGCCCCATCCGCGCTCAAAGAAGTAGCATTACGCATCGCTCCCACCAGCACGACCGGTTTTGTGGAGTGTAAAACTAAATTTAAAAAATACGCGCTCTCTTCTAAAGTGTCCGTGCCATGCGTAATGACCACGCCTTGAATGCGGCTATCATCTAGCAATTCTTGGGCGCGTTTGGCGAGCTTGAACCATACTTCCTCATTCATGTCTTGTGAGCCGATGTTAGAAATCTGCTCCCCTTGAATGCGAGCGATCTTGTTAAGACTAGGGATAGCCTTAAGAAGCTCTTTGATGCCCAATTCGCCACTTTTATAACTACCCGAACTCGCACTCGCACCACTCCCTGCAATCGTCCCTCCTGTCGCCAATAAAGCAATCGTGGGTAAATTTTGAGCCATAACTTGCCCCTTCAAACAAAATAAAAGAATCAACAATTTCAAAAATATTCTCATTATAGACCACCTTTTGAAATTTAAAAGGTTTTATAGTATAGTAAAACATCGTTAAAATAAATTTAAAAAGGGTTAATGGTGGATACCTTTTTTCAGATTGTAGTGTTACTTTTTTCACTTTTTTTAGGGGCAAGGCTAGGGGGCTTGGGAGTGGGCTATGCTGGGGGTTTGGGCGTGCTTGTTTTATGCTTATTTTTGGGGCTAAATCCGGGCAAAATCCCTTTTGATGTGATTTTAATCATCATGGCAGTCATTAGCGCTATTAGCGCGATGCAAAAAGCGGGGGGCTTGGATTATTTAGTCAAAATCGCTGAAAAAATTTTAAGAAAACACCCCAAGCAAATCAACTACCTCGCGCCAAGCGTGGCGTATTGTTTAACGATACTAGCCGGCACTGGGCATACGGTTTTTTCTCTAATTCCGGTGATTGTGGAAGTGAGCCAGAGCCAAAACATCAAACCCAAAGCGCCTTTAAGCTTAGCGGTAGTCTCTAGTCAGGTCGCTATTACTGCAAGCCCGGTGAGCGCAGCGGTGGTGTTTATGAGCAGTATTTTAGAGCCTTTAGGGGCGAATTACTTGACCCTTTTAATGGTTTGGATCCCTACGACTTTTTTAGCATGCATGCTCACGGCGTTTATTATGGGCTTTACTGATTTGAAATTAGACAGCGATCCGCATTATTTAGAGCGCTTGAAAGCGGGAAAAATCTCGCCCCCTAAAATCAAAGAAGAAAAAGAAACCTCAAAAAGCGCGAAATTATCGTTATGGATTTTTATCGGCGGGGTTGTAGCGATCGTTTTTTATGCGAGCGCGATTTCTAAAAATATCGCTTTGATTAGCCCGGTGGTTTTAGGCAGAGATCACGCGATTGTGTCTTTCATGCTAAGCGTGGCGACTTTAATTGTGATTTTTTGCAAGATTAACGCTAATGAAATCGCTCATTCAAGCGTGTTTAAATCCGGCATGCAAGCGTGCGTGTGCGTGTTAGGCGTGGCGTGGTTGGGCGATACTTTTGTGAGCAATCATATAGATGAAGTCAAAAGATACGCTTCTTTTTTGATCGCTGATTACCCGTTTTTATTAGCCGTAGCGCTCTTTTTGGCTTCCATGCTTTTGTATTCGCAAGCTGCCACTTCTAAAGCACTCATCCCAAGCGTGATCGCAGCCTTAGGCATTAGCGCTAATCATACCGAGCATTTGTATATTATCGTGGCTTCTTTTGCGAGCGTTTCGGCGTTGTTTGTGTTACCCACTTACCCCACTTTACTAGGAGCGATCGCTATGGATAATACCGGCACCACTAAAATGGGCCGTTATGTGTTCGATCATGCGTTTTTGATCCCTGGGGTTTTAGTCGTGTCTTTGAGCGTAGCGTTAGGGTTTGTTGTCGCGCCGTTGGTTTTGTAGCTTTCATCATCAACGATAAAAAGCTTGACGATTTTTCTAAACCCCCCCTTAAAAAAGAGGGTTTAAACCATTAATAAGCAAACACATAATTAAGGTACACGCTATAAAGCCTTCGGTATTCTAGCTTAGTGCCTAAAAAAGAATAGTAATTGGTGTTAATAGTAGGGATTTTAATGCCTAGTTCAATGCCATGTTGCGCGGAATGCTCGCTGTCTTTTTTCTTAGCTGTAGCGAGATTCGTTCTCAAACCCAAATTGAACAAAAATTGGAAATTAGAGGTATTGACTTTTGCGCTATAAGGGTTATTGAGTGCTGTTAAATTCACATATTGAGAATTAAGCCATGTAGTCCCTGCTAGTTGGATACCACCAAAGAGACCCACAGAAAGCTTGTTGTTCTTTCTTGTGATGCTATCGTTGATAATATTCACTAACAAATCGCTCCCACCGCCATAAGTCCATATGTCAGAAGAAGAATTAAAAAAGCTTGATTTGATATAGCCGTGGTTGTAATCAAAGAAGCCATAATACCTTAATCCCCATCTCTTGCTTTCGCCAAAGAATTGCTTATAGCCCACTTGCACGCCAAGCCCATTCAAAGCGCCGTTATTGCTTTGAGAGGCTATCATTCCTATATTTTTAAAGGGGTTATTGCTCATCGCCGCTAAAGCTTGAGAAAGATTGGATGCTTGCTCTTGGTTGATTTGGTAATTGTATTGGCCCGCTGCTGGAGCGTTTTTATCATAAGGTAGTGTGACAATGTCTTTTGTATTGACTTGATTGTATGGGAGTTTAGAAATCTCTTCGCTCAAATTCTTAGCACCGTTATAAGCGGCTACAATCTGCGCTTGATTGGATTTTAGGTTATAAACATCTCTAGCCACGCTTAAAGCCAAATCCAACCGATTGCTATAATAACTCACATTCCTTTGAATCGAATCAATTTCAGCGTTTAGATTCACATTTTTTCTGTAAGGCTTAGTGGGAGTCGTGCCTAAAGGGGGGATTTTCAAATAACCAACTTGCAAATATTCAAACTGGTCTTTAGGGATAGAATTGAAGAGGTTAAAGATGCTTTTAGCGTTAGAAAGAATGGTCTGTTGGTTTTGCGCGAAATTATAAATTTCTTTGTCGTAATTAGGGTTTGTGTTATCGCCTGTAACTTGACCTTGCAAGCCATCTGATTTGCTTTTGTTTTGTTCAGAAAGCTTGAGCGATTCTTGCAAATAAGGGAGCATTTTGTAAATGTTTTGGAACAACGCATAAGAGGTTACGGAGTTATTGGAGGTTATCTTACCTTCATATTTGGTTGTAGAACCATTCTTATCGCCTCTAACCTCACTTGGCACTAAAAGCCCGTTGATTCTTATCTTGCTCCAATCCATGTTAGTGTTGGTTGCACTAATCAAATCCATAAGCTCTTTTGCAGTATTGAGCGCGCTAGATATGGTTGCACCTTGATCTTGATTGGCTGTATTGCACCCATTTTCATTTAAAGCGCAAAGAGTGCCTTGAGCTTTTTGGAGGCTTTCAGCAAGATTTTTCATCTTCTGATAAGTAGCTATAGGCATGCAGTTTTTAGAACTTGGTTGGGAGCATCTGGCTGTCAAAGGCACATTGCTAAACCCTTGACCATTCTGACTGGTGCTAGTGGTCAAGCCTTCCACATTAAAAGTGAGAGCGTTCCCTGCATAAAGAGTCCAGAAAGCCAGTATGGAAGTGAGAACGGCTTGAGCGCTGCTATAAATGGGCGATAAATCCTTATTTTGAGAGTTGTTATTCGCAAAGCTTATCAAATTAGATATAGATTGTCTAACCAACTCGTAGTTGTTTGCATTTTCAATACTTTGCCTTAAAGCAGCCACTTGGGCTAAAGATGAGTTTAATTGCTCGTATTTGTCGTTCAAGTTTTTTAATTCACCGGTGTTTTTGACCATTTGCACCGCTTCGCCGATTTGATAGCCCGCACTCACAAAAAAGCCATTGTCTTCAGCGCAAAGCAATGACGCCACAAGGGATAGAGAAAGTAAAAATCGTTTTTTCATAAAAGTGTTCCTTGAAGTAATTTTTTGTTGCAAAAATATTCTAAATAGTAATAAATTTACAATTGATTTAATTTTACCATTAAACTTATTGAATTTCAAAAAAAAAAAAAAAAGATTTTGGGGTATTTTAACTTATTTATCTTTGGAGCGTTGATTTTTGTAACGATAAAATCATCTTTTGAATTTTATCAGTATTTAATGGGAATAAAGCCCAACTAAAACAAGAATGCGTAGCTGACAAAAACTTCTTTACTCCTAAAAACGCTGAAGTTTTGTCGGATCGTTTGTTGTTGCCACACATTGCTAGAGCCAAAGTTTTTCCAACTTTGCGTGCTCAAGCTATAGTAAGGGATTTTTAGCCCCACATTGAAGCGGTTGCGTTTGCCTATATACAAAGAACCCCCGAAATTCACAAAAAACCCCCCACCCGCTGCAAAAAATTTACCATCTTGATTCGTGTTTTGATTTTGATATTGAGAACTCCATAATATTGCGTATTCCACCCCACCCCCACCAAACACGCCTATTTTAAAAAACAGCATTTTTTCTGTTTTTAAAGCGAGTTTTAAAAGGGTGTCTATAGGGAGATTAACAAACACATTCACATTCAAACCAAACGCCATGAAATGCCCGTTATTGAAGAGAAAATCTTGAGGGTTTGGGGTTTTTTGCAAATTCAAAGAGCCTTGAGTGTTTGAAGCAGAATCGTAGGTTTTAATCGCGCTTGGGTCATAATTGGCTTGGGATAAAAGGGTATTACCCCCCACTTTTTGACCTAATTGCGCTTTAGCGTATTCTATATCCCCCCACACCCTTAAGCCTAAAATATGGTATTTATCAAAAGCTATTTCATCGCCTATTTGCCCGGTATAAGACAGGTTTTTACCCCCCTTATAATGGGCTTCTAATTTCTCGCCATAACACACGCTGCTAGGGCAAGTGGGGTTGTCTTTATAAGCTTGTTGCCACATGCTTGTGCTTACATTAGCCCCTGTGCCTAGCCTAAAACCCAAATAAATGTGGTTTTTCGTTTTAAAAAAAGGCGTTTTTTCAGTAGCATTGCCCCATAAAACCCCCAAACTGGCTAAAAAAACAAGCGCTTTCAAACGCTTTTTTGATTCAATTCTACCCATAATGGCACTTCACTTTGCAACATTTCTTGATTAAAAAATTCCTCTATACTCTCTCGCATGCTCTTTATCTCTGTAAGGGTGTTGACGCAGTTGCGAAACGCGCTCGCTTGCATTTCGCCCTTAGCGTAAGCATGCAAATTTTTCCTAAACATGATCACCCCCCTATCCCCATAAAACTCCACCATTTTATCAAAATGTTCTAAAACCAGATCTTTTTTCACGACTGCGGGTAATTCGGTGGTGTTGTTTCTGATTTGCCAAAATATCCATGGGGCTCTTAAGGCTGCTCGCCCTATCATTAGCCCATCAGCTTGCGTGATTTGCAAGACTTCAAAGGCTTTTTTCACGCTGTCAATTTCGCCATTGGCTATCACCGGCTTTTTTAAAATCCCTTTCATTAAAGCGATGCTTTCATAATCTATTTTGTCTTTTTGGTATTTGTCGCTTCGTGTCCTCCCATGCACCACCACATAATCCACCGGCGCGTCATTCAAGGCATGAGCGATTTCTTTAGGGATTTTTTGATCAAAGCCTAAACGCACTTTCACGCTTGTGATTTTTTTATTAGTGTTTTCTCTGATGGTTTTTAAAAGCTTCACCAAGTGGTTTAAATCCTTCAATAGCCCGCTACCATTACCATGGTTAGCCACTTTAGGGGCAGGGCAACCGCAATTAAAATCAATCCCGCTCACATGCTCTAAAGCGTTGATTTTTTCCACCGCTTCCTTGACTACGCCCTCTTTAGAGCCTGAAATTTGCGCCATGAAATGATCTTCTAAAGGGGATTTTTCTAACATTTTAGAAGTTTTATCAAACGCATACACCAACGAATGCGAGCTTACCATTTCGCTTGTGGTAACATCCACGCCAAATTTTTTCACCACGCTCCTAAAAGGCAAATCCGTATAGCCTGCCAAAGGGGCTAGAAAAAGCCATTTTTTATTCTTAAAGTCCATTCATTCTCATATCAAAGTTTTTTGTTGTATTTTGACACAATCAAGGTTAAAAAGCGCTTTAAAAACTTATCGCTGGATTGAAATGAAGCTCTTTTATAGATCCGTTAAACTCTGTTTAAAACGGGTTAAAAAATCATGCGTTGGTTGTTTTAAAAACTCTGCGTATAAAACAGGCCGTAAGCGTTTAGGGATATTCAATCTCCTGGTTTTGTCTTTAAAATCCTTTGGCATGCTTAAAGTTTTTTGAGGTTTAAGAGCGATAAAAACATGCTCTCTATCCTTTTCAATGATGAATTTTTGAGCGATTTCTAGGCTAAAAAAATGGCGTTTGATTTCTTCTTTTTGAGAAAAGCTCAACACATACCCCTTTTGCTTTAAGATTTTATCCACCATAAAAAGCGCATTTTGCGAATACTTAAAAAAAGTGATCCCATGCATTTGTGAAACAGGAATCAAAGGGTAAAGCCGCTCTTTTTCTTTATCCAAAAATTTAAAACTTTGGATAATGCCCTTAGAATAATGTTGCATCAAGGAGTTAGCGTAATTTTTCCTGAAAAAATTGCGTTTGAATTTTAAAGAAGAATTAGAATCATCTTCAAAAAATTCCCGATCTTTAGCAAGCGTTTTAAGGGTGTCTTTAGGGGTGTAGAGCAAGGGGCGAACAATCGCATAAAACCCTCTTTTTTCATAAGCTTGAAAGCTTAAAAGCGTGTTTAGCCCAGATCCTTTGCTTAGTTGCATCAAAAACCATTCCAGCCTGTCATTCAAGTGGTGCGCTAAAATCAAATGCTTGTAAGAATGCTCTTTGATCAAAGTTTCAAAAAAATCATAACGGATCTTTCTCGCTTGCATTTCAAAATTGCATTCAATCTTTGGGGCGTAATGGATATAGCATTTTTTATGGTGTGCTTGGGCGAGTTTTTGGGCGTGCTGGATGATTTCAAGGCGTTGTTTTTGCGTGTTGTAATCCACTAAAGCGGTGTCAAAAGCGATATTTTCTTCAACTAAAAGATGAAACAAGCAAGTAGAATCCGACCCACCCGAAAAACCCAATAAATTTTTCCCCTCTCTTAAAGGCTCTAAATAGGTTTTAAAATCTCGCGCTATCAAATCGGCATTAAGCATAGATTTAATTCATCGCATTCTTTCATGAAACTTCCTTGCGAGAAAGAATGCTTTTCAACAAGCTTGCGCCTTCTATGCCTAAAATTTCATTCCTAAGCTTTTTTACTTCATGCAAACTCGGGGCTTTTTCATGGACGACTTCATTGCGAATATCTTGAAAAAACTTGAAACTTTTTTGAAAAGAAGAATTAATAAATCTGTTCAAGCTCTCTTCCAAATGGCACTGAACCCTTTTGTGCATCAGCAAGTATTTAATGCTCCCAAGATTGGGCTTTTGAGTGAAAAAATCTTCAAGTATCAAAGATTTTCCCTGGACTTTATAATTTAAATCATAAAGGTTGGGATCTTTTGTGCAAGCCTTTAAAAGAACTTTTTTAGCAAAAAGATAAATTTCGTATTCTAAAGTTTTGGAATATTTGACGATGATGCTTGTAAAATCATTCAAAAGATCGTTTTCGCTTTGTAAAAGCTCTAATTCTGCATGAATGATGTTATTGATGCTGTCAGGGTGTAAGAGGTAAAAAAGCCTTTTGCCAAAAACAAAACGCATGAAATTTTCTTGCATAATCAAATATTCTTTGCTTTTATACACGCTCAAATAACGCTTTTCATCGCCTAAAAAATAAGAACGCTCTTCTTTCAATCTCACCGGCAAAGGACAGACATAATTATTCCCATAAATGGCGTAAGTGTGGTTATTGGGTGCGATGAAATTGGCTAAAAACTGATCCCTTAAAAGGCTAAAGTCTTCCCTGACTAATTCCCTTAAATCGCTGATAATAAAAAAGTCTTCCACTTCCAATTTTTTTTCTTTATAATAGCTAGGGATCAAACTCTCATCAATCTCTTTAGAAACCTTTATCACCTTAGCGGCAAATAAATTAGCGTAATCGGTCAAAAAAAGCTGCAAAAAATTCTTTTCATTGGTGGCTTTGTAAATCTCTTCTAAAGAGTCGTGCTTTTCTTGATCGTTGAGCTTTGATTGGATTTTACCAAAGCCCACTTGGGATTTTTCCTGTAAAACGCTTAAATGTTGTTGGATCACCTCTTTTTGATAATAAGGGTTATAAAGGATTAAAAGATGGTTCATGCCTTGAGCTTATTTTAGGATTTCTTTGAGGTTTTGCTTGATCTCGTCAGGATTTTGTTCGTATTCTTGGATGAGATCTTTTAAAATTTCAAACAATTCGTTAAAATCTTGCGGGTGCTCTTTCTTAAACTTCACTACCAAATCCAAAGCTTCACAAGCGTTATTCAATGGATCTTTATCGTCATTGAAAGCGTCTTTTATACCCAAAACCATCTTGGTAATGCGAGTGCTTTGCCCAGGGCTTGAAATGCGTTTGCATATAAAGCCTTTGAATGCGTTGGCAAGCTTAAAAGATGCGCAAATTTTAGAAAACATCGCCTTTCCTTATTAAAAGATTTAAAATACCGCTTGTTGGCTTAGCCCGTTTCAAGCTCAGCCAAAAAGCCTTTTTGATGCGTTTTTGAAATTTTAACATAAATTCAGTTCATTCCTCTTCAGGCTCAACATCTATAATATCTTTGCCCTTGATAAAATCCTCGCCAGTTTGAATCCATTTTTCCAATCCTTGAGCGCACTCTTGCGTTTTTTTAACGCTTTCTTCGCATGCTTGAATGCATTTTTCCAGTTCAAACACGCTCGGGAAACATGTTTGTTTAAATCTGGTTTCATCGTTGATGAGATTTAAGATTTCTTGTTTTTGTCCGTCAAAATGAGATTTCATTTCTTCTTTAGTTTCTTCAAATTTTTGTTGTTTTTTGTATTTAATCAAAGAATCCACTCCTTCAATAACAAGACCGATAAGCGGTAAAGCTTTGTTTATGTTGCCTGCCAATTTGACAGTGCCCCAAGGTTTGAATTTTAAAGCCAAATCTATGCCTACAAATTTTGCCACAGCCACTATCCCGTCTCTAGTTAGTTTGATATTAGTTGCATTGATAAACTTGCTTTGTTTTAAAAGATCGATTCCAATCCTTCCAAATGTTCCGGCATGTTTTTCAAAAGAACTCATATCGGCGTTAAAAGTCGTCCCGATTTTAGCAATTTCATTTGAAATCCCTTGCGTTTGCCTTTCAAATTCATTTTGAATTTTTGTGTCTATATTGATACCTTTATCGCCTATTTCTCTAATAGCAAAATCATTAAAGGTTTCTATGTTGGTGCCCAAAATTTGACGGATGAGATCGCTAAAATACCTTATTATAAATTCTCTTAAATGAATGCGGGCTTGAGAAATTTCTTTATTTAAATCTTGAATCTCCTTTCGCCTTTTTTCAAGCGTTTTATTCAAATATTCCATTTCTCTATTAATATCTTGCAACGCTTGTTTTGCGGGCGGCATTTGCCTATAGACCACATCTTGAATGACGCTTTTTTTGGCTTCTTCTATGATGGTTAATTTCCCGCCATTTTCTTTAATCTTTTTTTGCGTCGCATCTTGCAAGGCTTTGATGTGTGAGAGCTTTTGAAACTCTTCTTGATGCTTTAGCCAGTGTTCCATCCCCAAATCAAAAGGGTTTGCCGCAACAGCGACAATAATCAAACTTTCTTTTTCTTCTTCGCTTAAAAAAATCAAATCATTCAGTCGGTTTTGAATGTTTTCTTTTTTAATCTTAAATCTTTTGTTGTAATCTTCTTCATCTTCAATATCCGCTTCTTCATCAAAACGGCTGATGACAAATATCGTCCTGGATAAAAGATTGAGCGTCCTGCACAACCAATTCAAATCGTCCTTATGGCTTTCTTTGATAGGGTTTGACGGGTTGAGCGCGTATAAAATGAGATGGGCTTCGCTGATATATTTTTTTTTCGTAATATCTTTATAGCGTTCTATTTCGCCGCTATCAGTTATTTTTTCTTTAAACCCGAACAATCCAGGGGTGTCAACCAGCTCAATTTCATTGTCTATATCATAGATTTTAACTTCATCGCTGGATTCTTTGTGGTCTATCTTCATGCTCTTGTCTAGCCGCTCGATCCAAGCTGCCGCTATGGATGTTTTCCCTTCAGAAAAACCTCCCACTAAAGCCACTTTAAGTTTTTGACCGGCAATATTTTCCATCGCATTACGAATCTTGTCTTTGAGAGACTTTTCAACCTTGATTCCGTATTCTTCCCCAATATGGACAAAATCAAGTAATTTTTTAAGAATTTCTTGATTCCTCTTTTGGTTTCTTTTAAATTGTTCTAGCGTTTCATTCTTCATTGCATGCTCCTTGCTTTGATATTGTTAGATTGATGCTATGAGAGATGTATCCTAATTTTTCATGGGCTTCTTTCAATTGTCCTTTCATGCGTTCGCAATGATTGACAAGTTTGTTAAAACCGGCGTTGAGTTCTTCAATCATTCCCAATGCACCTTTTTTATAACTTTCAATGCGGCTTTTCACATTCTCTGCAATTTTTTCACAAGCTTCATCTAACTTCTCATCCACTGCTTTTCTTTGTTGGGATTTTTTATAATCTGAATCAAAAAAACTCCACACTGCTTTAACTCCCCCCACAAATACTAAACCCACTCCTGCAATTAGCACAAACTCACCTACTATAGGCGTTATTAAAAGCAACACCAAACCTCCTATTGAACTAAATAAGCCTATTGTATCAATGCCGTTATCCATATTAAAATCAGCATTAAAATTACCGCTATCAATACCGATGCGTTCTAACATTGCTAGAGAATCTTTAACTCTTTCTTCAAGTTGTTCAATATTTTTTCCTACACTTCCGCGGAATTGTTCCTCGCATTCTTTGAACCGCCATTTTATGTTTTTGCCCAATTCTTTAACTCTTTGTTTGCATTCATTTTCAAGAATTTCTTTACATTCCTCATCTTCAATACCTTTTTCAATACGCTCATGCATTTCTTTTCTAAAATCAGATTTGAATTGATCGATTTTGCTGAACGCTGAATTTGTTAAATCTGATATAAATTTTTCTTTAGAACGATCCAAATTAAAGTGAGCTTCTTGTTGGTGTTCTTGTGTTTCTTTAATCCCTGGATCGATCTGTTTTTCAATCATGGTTTTGATCGCTTTTTGTAATTCTTCTACCACTTTTAAGGCTTTATTGCAATTTGATTGAATGATTTTGGCGCACGAGTTTTTAAGAAGCTCTTCGGCTATAAATTCTACTAGTTGTTTGAAATGGGATTTATACAATAATAATTCTTCTACTTTAAAAATTTCTAGAAATTTTTGTTTCTTTTCATCAAAATCAGTCTCTGGGATCAAAGCCTGTGAAAGACCATAAAAAGCCGCTTGAGCGCTCACTGCTTTATAGCCCATGTAGTGTTTTCCTAAAATGTTTTTCATCTCTTTATTTAAAATTTTTAAGCTTTCTTTTTCGTTTTCATTAACAAGCTCATCTTTTAAGGCTCTTGGGCTAGTAATCGGTTTGTTGTAAATCGCCCATACCTCTGTTTGCGAATCAAGCTGTCTTTGGATTTTTTCAATCGTTCCTTCTTTTCTCTCTTCTCCTTTTTGCGGAGGATTAGGCGTTTTGGTAACATAAAAAATAGCATGGGCTTTTTGCGTTGCGTTAGAAATCTGATCAATCACTTTTTTTTCGCTGCCTTCTATCCCTGGAACATCCAGCAAAGTAAAGGTTTGATGGTTGTATTGGAAAGGATAAGATTGTGTTTTTAAAGTGGAATCGCTCCTCCCATCGCCTATAATCGCTCCATCTTGCAATGAATGGAGTTCGTTTAAAATATTTTGTTTTTCAGATATATGATTTTCTTTTTTTAGTTCTATATTATTTAATTCATCTTGAGATTTTTGGAAACATTTTGATATTTCCTTAAATTTTCTATTTCCTGTAAGAAAATGAAAAATTTTAAAAAATATGTTGCATTCTTTTAAAGAGGTAAGTTTATTTTCAAGATCTTGCAATGTTTTTTGAAAGTCAGAAATTTCCGTATCGTATTGTTCTATAAGGCGTTCATCATCTTTATATTTTTCTTGATAATCTAAATCAAGTCGCTTGAATCGTTCTTGTTGATCTCTTTTACTTTGTTCTTCAAAAAACATCCTCAAACATTCAATGAGGGTTGATTTCCCCGCACCGGTTTCCCCATAAAAGGCAATGGTAAAATTTTCCCACTCTTCATTATTTTTTAAACTTTCAAGCTCTTTTAAACTTTTAAGTTCTAATTGTTGGAATACCTTTAACGCTTCTTGGTTGAATTGCTTTAGTTTTTCATCTTTGTCATCAGCGTTTTCAAAAATACTCTGAAGTTCTTTAATACTCTTTTCTACGCCAAGATAAATGTTTTTCATTTTGCATGCCTCAAGCGGATTTTTCTCGTGCATTTTAACAAAAAAAAACGCAAACCCCCACGCTCTAACTGCGCTCTAGCCGTGCTTTTAGCCTTATGGCTAACTTTTAAAAAGGGCTTAAAACCTTAGCGAGTAAGATATTGTCTTTAAACGCACTAGGCATAATCGTGTAATGTCCGGGTTGTAAAGGGGTGGTTAAGGCGCTGTCATTGATTAAAATTTCCCCATCCACTTCAGGCGCCCACCTGAGATCCCTTGCTTTGTAAAAATATTCGCCCTCTTTATTTTCCACTAACGCCTTAATGGGCTTATTTAACAAAGCCTTAAAAGAATGGTTTTGGTGTTTTAAAGCGATTTTATTCAAGGCTTTAATGCGGGCGTTAATGATTTTTTTAGGCACTTTCTCTAAAGAATAGGCATGCGTGTTTTCTTCCGCGCTGAAAGCAAAAATATTCAATCTGTCAAACCGGAACTCGTCTAAAAACGCGCTCAATTCTTCAAATTCGCCCTCATTCTCTTCTGGATGCCCTACAATGATCGTGCTTCTTATAAAGCTTTCTTTAACCTGTTTCATGGCGTTTAAAAGCTTTAAATGGTGCGCTTGGCTGGAGTTGCGCCGCATTTTTTTAAGCATGGAGTCGCTGATATGCTGGATGGGCATGTCAAAATAATTTTGAAAAATAAGCGAGTCTTCAATCGCACCAATCAGCTCTAAAGTGGTGCTAGAGGGGTAGAGATATAAAATACGAGCGCTCTTTAAGGCTTGCTGTTTGTCAATCGCCTTAATGAGCTGGATCAAGCCGTCTTTTTGCCCCTTATCGTATAAAAATGAGCTAGAATCTTGAGCGATAAAAGTCATATCCTTATAGCCTTTAAGAGCCAGATCTTCTACTTCTTTTAAAATGGAGTCTAATTCCCTGCTTTGCAATTTCCCCTTAAAGCTAGGGATAGCACAAAAAGAGCATTTTTGGTTACAGCCCTCAGAAATTTTAACATAAGCATGCACGCTTGATCCTGTGATGATGCGCACGTTATAATGCTCGCTTAAAAACACTTGCTCGCTGAATTGGTTTTGTTTTTTAGCGATCAAAATATCAATTTTGTCATAATCCCCCACGCCGGTAAAAATATCCACTTCAGGGATCAACTCTTTGATTTCATCTTTATAGCGCTCGCTCAAGCACCCGCTCGCAATCAAAAGCGCTCCTTTTTTTTTGTCTTTAGCGGCGTTGAGAATGGTTTGGATACTCTCTTGTTTAGCGCTTTCAATAAATCCGCAAGTATTGATAAGGATCACATCGGCGTTTTTAGCGTCATTAGTGAGCGTGTAGTTATAAAGCTTGCCTAGCATCACTTCTGAATCCACCAAGTTTTTAGAGCAACCTAATGAGATTAGGCAGAGTTGTTTGTTTTCTTTAACTTGCATGTTAATGGCTTTTTAGATTTTTCAGATCCACTTCCCAAAAGAAATCAATCCATTCAGGAGCGTCTTTCAAAAACGCGTCGGCTTTGTATTTCGCGCTTGTTTTTTGGAACAAACTCGCACTATAAAACTTTTTATCAGGGTGTTTTTCTTGCAACACTTTAAGCACCGCTTCTAAAGAATTACCGCTATCTACGATTTCATCTACCACTAAAATGGTTTTTAGACGCTCTTTGATCGTGGGGATATTTTCAATTTTTAGGGCGTTTTGTCGGTGGGTGGTGTCATAAGAAATCGCATTGATGCCATAAACTTCCCTTAAATTCCAGTGCAAACTCAAAAAATGCGCTAAAGTCATGCCCCCTCGCATCACGCACACAAGGGCTTCTGGGACACCGCAAATTCGCTCTACTTGTTTTACTAACTCCAAGCTGTCTTTCAAAAAGGCTTCATAAGAATAATGCATTGTGATCCTTAAATTTCGTAATATTGCTTCAAAAAAGTTGTATTCGCCACGCCGTCAAATTCCCTTAAATCCAAATCGTTTAAGGCTAATTCTAGGGCGTTTAAGGCGTAAGCGCTTTTATAAACAGGAATGATCCCCATGTGGTTGATGCGAATGAGCGCGTCTTTATAAGGCTCTTGACCGCCCGCAAATTGCACCTGGTATTTTTCTTTCAAAAGGTTTTTTAATTCTTTGGCATGCTCGCTAACAATCGTTGTCATGCTCAAGCTCGGGCTTTTAGGGAAAATCTTTAAACCCAGCGCTAAAACGGCTTTTTGAGTGGCTAAAGCAACTCTTTTAGTCTCTTGATAGAGCACTTCAAAGCCCCCTAAATTCTGCACCAATTCAAAATAGCGCTGCAACCCTAAAGTGTGTAAAATAGGAGCAGTGTAGCTTGTGGTGTTGTTTCTTTGGTTTTTTAATTCGCTCTTCAAATTAAAATAAAACCCCACATCGCGTTCTTCTATGCGATCAATTGCCTTTTGGCTCAATGCGATTAAGCTCATCGCAGGAGGCAGCATGAACGCTTTTTGACTCCCTCCAATGAGCGCATCCACATGCGTTATTTCTAAAGGCTCAACCCCTAAAGCGGTGATCGCATCTACTATTACAAAAACATTCGGGTTAGTTTCTTTAATGGCTTGAGCGATTTTTTCTATAGGGTGTCGTAACCCCCCACTAGACTCGCATGCTTGAATGCAAAACGCATCAATGTTAGGGTTGGCTTTAAGCACGTTTAATATTTCATCCACTTGAGCCGGTGTGTCCCATTCATAGACTAATTCATGGGCTTTGATTGAATGGGCTTTAGCGATCTTGCCAAACCTTTCGCCAAACTTACCCGCATTAACAAACAGCAACTCTTTTTGACATAAGGAAATCACACTCGCTTCCATAGCCCCCGTCCCGCTGCTGCTTAAAAGCAAAACTTCTTCTAAACCGGTCATTTTTTTTAAATTTTCTCGCACGCTTTGGAAAATCTTTTCAAAATCTTTAGTGCGGTGGTGGGGCATTGGCTGAGAAAAGCTTGAGCGCATCTCTTCATTAATGGCTACAGGGCCTGGAGTGAAAAGCAACATTTTAAAATTAACCTTTAATTTTTAAAGAGAATTTAAAAGTTATCATACTAAAACGCGCTTAAAATTAAGCCTTATTGTTTAAGAAATTCGCTTTTTAATCCAAATAAAATGCTAAAATGCCATGGTTTAAAAAGAATTTAAGGCAATAATTGAATAAATTCAGTCTTCGCACGTGTTTTTTAACCCTTTTTTTTAGCGGGTATTCCAAAAAAGCTCCTGGAACGATAGGGAGTTTAGTAGCGTTGTTACTGGGCTTACCTATTTTATTTTTTTCGGCTAACACTTTGTTTTTAGGGGCGGTTTTTGTTGGGCTTATCGCTATCGCTCAAATAGATAAGGAAGAAGAAGAGAGTAAGATCCATGACAGCTCTTACATTGTGATAGACGAATTAGTGGGCATGTGGCTGGCGATGGCGATTAGCGGGTTATCGTTAGCGGGTGTGATCTTGAGTTTTATCTTTTTTAGGATCTATGATATTACTAAGCCCTCACTCATTGGCAAAATAGACAAAGAAGTTAAAGGGGGCTTGGGGGTGGTGGCTGATGACGCTTTAGCGGGTGTTTTAGCCGGATTGAGCGTGTTATTAGTTATCAATGTTTTAGGATTTTTCAACATTAAACTTTAATTTTAAGAAAATTCAAAAGCCTTTTTTTAGGTAAATATAGATAGACTTTATTGCAATCGTTTTTAGGGAGTTTGATCGTGGAGTTTTGCGTTTTATTTGGTGGGGCGAGTTTTGAGCATGAAATCAGCATTGTGAGCGCGATCGCACTTAAAGGAGTGTTAAAGGATAGGATTAAATATTTTATTTTTTTAGATGAAAACCACCATTTTTATTTGATTGAAGAATCCAACATGCATTCAAAATACTTCGCTCAAATCAAAGAAAAAAAATTACCCCCCCTAATTCTCACACACAATGGCTTGCTTAAAAACTCGTTTTTAGGGGCTAAGATAATAGAATTGCCTTTAGTGATCAATCTTGTGCATGGGGGCGATGGCGAAGACGGGAAATTAGCGAGCTTGTTAGAATTTTATCGTATCGCTTTTATAGGTCCTAGGATTGAAGCGAGCGTGCTGAGTTACAACAAATATTTAACCAAGCTTTACGCTAAAGATTTAGGGGTAAAGGCTTTAGATTATGTTCTTTTGAATGAAAAAAACCGCGCTAACGCCTTGGATTTAATTGGGTTTAATTTCCCTTTCATTGTCAAGCCTAATAGCGCCGGAAGCTCCTTAGGGGTGAGTGTTGTGAAAGAAGAAAAAGAATTAAATTACGCTTTAGACAGCGCGTTTGAATATTCTAAAGAAGTTTTAATAGAGCCTTTCATTCAGGGAGTGAAAGAATACAATTTAGCCGGCTGCAAGATCAAAAAGGATTTTTGTTTTTCCCATATTGAAGAGCCTAACAAACAGGAATTTTTAGATTTCAAACAAAAATATTTGGATTTTTCACGCAATAAAGCCCCTAAAGCGAGCCTTTCTAACGCCCTAGAAGAACAATTAAAAGAAAATTTTAAAAAACTCTATAGCGATTTGTTTGATGGCGCGCTCATCCGTTGCGATTTTTTTGTCATAGAAAATGAAGTGTATCTTAATGAGATCAACCCCATTCCTGGCAGTTTAGCCAATTATTTGTTTGATGATTTTAAAACAACGCTAGAAAATTTAGCGCAATCATTACCCAAAACCCCTAAAATCCAAATCAAAAACTCTTATTTGTTGCAAATCCAAAAGAATAAGTAATGGCCAAACGCAGTATCGCTTATTTGGATAGCGTTTTTGACATTTCCTACACTTTTATAGACCACCATAGCCCTTTAAACGCCTTGTTTTTGCATGGCTGGGGGAGTTCTAAAGAGATCATGCAACAAGCGTTTCAAGGCTGTTTTTTAAATTATAACCATTTGTATGTGGATTTGCCCGGCTTCAATCAAAGCCCTAACGATGAAAAAGTCTTAGAAACTAAAGATTATGCTAATATCATCAACTTGTTCTTAAAAAGCGTGGATAAAAAAGCGCATGTAGCCTTTGGGCATAGCTTTGGAGGGAAAGTGGCGATCTTGTGTGAAAACGAACGGATGGTTTTATTGAGCAGCGCTGGGATTTTAGAGCCAAAACCCTTGAAAGTACATTGTAAAATCCTTTTAGCTAAAATCTTTAAAAAATTAGGCTTGAATTTAGGGTTTTTGAGGAGTAAGGACGCTATGGGACTTAATCAAGCGATGTATGAAACCTTTAAAAAAGTAGTTAGCGAAGACTTTAGCGATCATTTCAAACGATGCGAGAAAGAAGTTTTATTATTTTGGGGTAAAGATGATAAAGCAACCCCCTTAAGCTCCGCTCAAAAAATGCAAACCTTATTGAAAAGAAGCGCGTTATTCGTTTTAGAAGGGGATCATTTCTTTTTTTTAAACCAGGCAAAAGAGATTGAAAAACTAGTGGAGAATTATCATCATGCAAAGTCTTAGTTGGCTGAATTTAGCGTTTCGTTGGCTCTTTATAACAGGGCTTGGTTATTATATAATGACTTTATTGCAGTGGTATCATTACAGCGTGTTTAGGATCTTAACCAAGCACCACAAAATGCGTTGGCATGGGATTTATTTTTTATTGCCTTTAGGGGTGTTTATCCTATCGTATGCTTTCACAATGCCGTTTGTTTTTGATTTTTTTTGCGGCGTTATTCAAATGCCCATGCTCATTGTTTGGGCCAAACGCAACGACAAACCTTTAGTTTTCACGCCAAGGGTGAAGCGCTTTTTTATCTTCTTATTATTATTTTTAATCTTGCATGAAATCTTAAATGCAGAATTAGTCCCTTTGAATGGGATTTCGCTCGCGCTAGGCTATTTGTGTTTATTCATATTTGTTTTAAGCGCTTCTTTAATCTTTGAAAAAGTCTTATCCAAGCAGTATTTGCAAACCGCTAAAGATAAAATCGCCTCTTTAAAAAATTTAAAAGTCATCGCCATTACCGGAAGCTTTGGGAAAACCAGCACCAAAAATTTCTTGCTTCAAATCTTACAAACCACATTCAACACGCATGCAAGCCCCAAAAGCGTCAATACCCTTTTAGGGCTTGCGAATGATATTAACCAGAATTTAGACGATAGGAGTGAAATCTATATCGCTGAAGCCGGGGCAAGGAATAAGGGCGATATTCAAGAAATCACCCGCCTCATTGAACCGCACCTTGCCGTGGTCGCAGAAGTGGGCGAACAGCATTTAGAATATTTTAAAACTTTAGAAAATATTTGCGAGACTAAAGCGGAATTATTGGATTCCAAACGCTTAGAAAAAGCCTTTTGTTACTCTGTAGAAAAAATCAAGCCCTATGCCCCTAAAGATAGCCCTTTAATAGACTATTCTAGCCTGGTTAAAAACATCCAATCCACTTTAAAAGGCACTTCTTTTGAAATGCTTATAGGTAGCGTTTGGGAAAGCTTTGAAACAAAAGTTTTAGGCAAATTCAACGCTTATAATATCGCTTCAGCCATTTTAATCGCTAAGCATTTAGGCTTAGAAACAGAAAGGATCAAACGGCTTGTTTTGGAACTCAACCCCACTGCCCATCGTTTGCAACTTTTGGAAGTGAATCAAAAAATCATTATAGACGATAGCTTTAATGGGAATTTAAAGGGCATGTTAGAAGGCATTCGTTTAGCGAGTTTGTATGAAGGGCGTAAAGTCATTGTAACACCGGGATTAGTGGAAAGCAATACAGAAAGTAATGAAACTTTAGCGCAAAAAATAGACGAGGTTTTTGATGTCGCTATCATCACAGGGGAGTTGAATTCCAAAACGATTGCTTCACAATTGAAAACCCCCCAAAAAATCTTACTCAAGGATAAGGCGCAATTGGAAAATATCTTACAAGCCACCACGATTCAAGGCGATTTGATCTTATTCGCTAATGACGCCCCTAATTACATTTAGGAAATGAACATGCAACATTTATACGCTCCTTGGCGCGAAAGTTATTTGAAAGAGAAAGATAAGAGTTGTGTCTTTTGTGAAATTTCTCAAAACCCTACAAAAGATTCAGAAAACAGAGTGCTTTATAGAAATAGCGATCTCTTTGTTGTGATGAACGCCTACCCTTATAACCCAGGGCATTTGTTGATCATTCCCCATGTGCATCAAGCGAGCGTTGAACTTTTGGAGCTGAATACTTGGCTGAACATGAATATATTAGCGCCTAAAGTGTTAAAAGCGTTGTATGCTTATGGCGCTCAAGGGATTAATTTAGGTTTGAATTTACACAGAAGTGCCGGAGCAGGGATTCCTGATCATTTGCACATGCATTTAGTGCCTAGGTTTTTAGGCGATAGCAATTTTATAAGCGTTATCGCTCAAACCAGGGTGTGCGGGATTGATTTAAATGAAACCTATCTTACCTTAAAAAACTTATTAGAAAAGGAGCTTGGTTGAAAATAAACGCTTTTAGTTTGGGTGCGCTACAATTGATTTTAATTCATTTTAGGGAGTGTAAGCGATGAAGGTGCGTGGGTTTAAGATAAAGATGCGTGGGTTTAAAATTTTTTCAGGGAGCGCTCACCCTGCATTTGGTAAAGAAGTGTCAAAGCATTTAGGCATTCCCTTATCCAAAGCGGTGATAGGCAAATTCAGCGATGGCGAAATCAATATCCAAATCAGCGAATCGGTGCGCGGTAAGGATATTTTTATTGTCCAGCCCACTTGCGTGCCGGTTAATGACAATTTAATGGAATTGTTAGTCATGGTAGATGCTTTAAGGCGCAGTTCGGCCAATTCTATCACAGCGGTGTTGCCGTATTTTGGCTATGCCAGACAGGACAGAAAAGCGGCCCCAAGAGTGCCTATCACGGCTAAAATGGTCGCTAATTTGATGCAAGAAGTGGGGATTGAAAGGATCATTACAATGGATTTGCATGCCGGGCAGATCCAAGGCTTTTTTGATGTGCCGGTGGATAATTTATACGGATCTATCGTTTTTAGAGATTATATCCGCTCTAAAGCGTTAAAAAACCCTGTGATCGCTAGCCCTGATGTGGGTGGGGTTACAAGAGCCAGGTATTTTGCCAATCAAATGGGCTTAGATTTAATCATCGTGGATAAGCGCCGTGAAAAAGCTAATGAAAGCGAAGTGATGAATATTATCGGCTCAGCAAAGGAGCACGATGTGATTTTAGTGGATGATATGATTGATACCGCAGGCACGATCTGTAAAGCCGCTTTGGCCTTAAAAGAACAGGGGGCAACTTCTGTCATGGCGTTAGGCACGCATGCGGTTTTGAGCGGGAATGCGATCAAGCGCATTAAAGAAAGCGCGTTAGATGAAGTGGTGGTAACTAATTCTATCCCTTTAGTTCAAAAATGCGATAAAATCACCACCTTAAGCGTAGCGTCCTTATTTGCGGAAGTGATCAGAAGGATTTATCATAACGAAAGCGTCCAATCGCTTTTCACTTAAAAAGGGAGGGGTTAAAAAGATGATAAAAAAAAGGGGGAGTGGTGGATTCTGTAGGACTTGAACCTACGACCAATCGGTTATGAGCCGAGTGCTCTGACCAGCTGAGCTAAGAATCCAAAATTCCCAAAAGATGGTTCGCTATTGTATCCAAAAATATAGCGAAAAGCAAGCAGGTTTTCTAGGATTGCAAATAGGATCATAAAAGTGATAAAACTGCTCCCCCCATAGCTGAATAAGGGTAAGGGAATCCCCACCACAGGGGCTAACCCTAAAGTCATGGCGATATTCACGCTGGAATAAACAAAGATTAAAATAGAAATCCCAAGGGCTACAATCTTTAAAAACCAATCGCTGTTGCTCTCAAACAGATAAAAAAATAAATGCAAACTCAAGCCTATATAAATCGCAAAAAGCAACATAGCCCCTAAAAACCCAAAACGCTCCACGAAGTAAGCGAAGATAAAATCGCTCGTTGCAATAGGCAAAAATTTGAATTTGGTTTGCGTGCAGGCTTCTTTAGATTTGCCTAAAAACCCGCCCGATCCTATAGCGATAATGGATTGCATGACATGGTAATTAGGCTTTTCAGAAAGAAAGTCTGCGATGCGCTTTTTTTGGTAATCATGCAAGAAATGATAAGCGATAGGCGAAGCCACTAAAAGAGCGACAAAAAGAGGGAGCCACACCCTAGTTCTTAAACCCACGATCAATAAAATCCCAAAACCCATGATCAGCACAATAAGAGCCGTGCCTAAATCAGGCTGTTTCAAAATCAAAGCCGCCGGTAAGCAAATGTAAAAACTAATCTTTAAAAACATGCCCCAATCATAGCCCTTAAAAGGAGGCGGGTTGATTTTAATCAAATGCGCCAATAACAAAAGGATAGCGATTTTCACGGGTTCGCTGGGCTGTAAGGTGATAGAAGTGAAAGGAATGACTAGCCATCGTTGCGCCCCAAGCTTGCTAGAACCCATAAAATCCACTAACGCCAATAAAATAACGCATGCCCAATAAAACACAAAGAGCCACCGATCGAGCTTCCTGAAAGGGATAAAAAACACGATCCAAAAGAGAAGAAACCCTATCGCATAATAAACCCCTTGCTTCAAGCTCAAAACCGCACTGCTCTCAAAAATCAATACAAAAGAAACCACCAACAAGGGGATGATAAACACAAAAGGCAAAAGATCAAAATGCATCCAAATCCTTTTGTCTAATGCCATGCGTTTTTCATAACCCCTAATCTTATTGTGTTAATTTCTTGATTGTATCCAAGTTGAGATAATTCTCCTTAAAGAGAGAAGTGATCATGCCAACTTCATCAGGCAAATTGACTTCGCCCGTCTCATCATTAAAGCACTTTTCTAGCACTTTCAAATACGCAAACCCAATGCCTTCTGTGATAACAGCAGCGGTTGCGCCCCCTGCAACACTCCCCACAACAGGAATGAATTTAAGGAAACCACTAACGAGCGTTCTCCCCACTTGCGCGACAGCGGTTACGCTTAACAATCCTGCGACCAAACTTGCACCCACAGATTTATCCAAATCCATTCCAAAAGCGTCATTCATTTTATAGATCATTCCTGCTTGAATGGGCGCGATAGCGAGTGCATCGCTAAAGGGTATGGGGATAAGTCCAGCCGCTCCTGCAGCTCCTGATGCAACATGGATAATGGTTTTACATTCCTCTATCATGGCCTGTTTTCTTTCTTGAATCTTAACTTTTTGAATACTCAAGAAATGCCTTCTCTTATTTTTTATAGCGTCTGAAAGACATTTTTTCGTTTCATCTACCAATTCTTCTAAACCTTCAACAGGGACTTTCAACCCCCTAAATGAAAAGGCAACGGAATTGACTCTCACATAAGCTCTGACAAAACCTTTAACCCCCATTCTTCGTCTATGATCGCTTTAGATTCTTGGACAAACGCCTCGCCGGCTTCGGCTTGAGTGTGTGTGAAAACGACAATCGTTGGGATATTCCAATCTTTAGCGAAGCTTAATAACTCTCTCTCTCTTGAACCCTACTAGAAGTCTCTTTAACGCACAAATACGCCACATCAATGGCTTCTTTTTCGCTAAGCGTTTTAAAAGAATCTTCCATTTCTTTTTTAATGCTTTGCACGGTGTCGTGGTAATCTTTATCTTCAATGCCTTTAGTGTCCCACAAAATCAAGCCCTTCTGTTCATCAATGTATTTTTCAAGGTGCTGAGTGATAGGTTTTCCTACGCCTGCTTTAGCGATTTCTTTACCAAAGAGAGCGTTAATGAGCGAGCTTTTACCCACCCCAGTACCCCCCATGAGCAAAACGTTCATCTTTGGTTTTTCCTTTTTGATAAATTCAAGCATCTTGCTCATGTTCAATCCTCCCTCTTTCCCATCAAGCGTGAATGAGTCGCCTAAAAAGCCACGCAAAATGCCGTTCAGTTTATCATGCCCGTCGTGTTCCATTAGAACCCCTTTAAAAATGATTTGAGCCACACAATGTTGGCGCACCGATTATAGCGTATTCAAATAATGAAATAGGATTTTTTTAAGGTTTTGAGTAGAATAATGGTTTTTAAAAATGCAAAAAAGAGTTTGAATGCAAAAAGTTTTCATCGCCCCTACCCATTACAAACGCATTGATGAATTTTTAGCCAAAGAATTGCAAATTTCTAAAAACCAGGTATTGAATTTGATTAAAGAAGGGCTAGTGTTTTGTCAAAAAAAGGAGGTCAAAAAAGGGGGGCTAGCTTTAAAAGAGGGCGATACAATCACGATTTTAACGCCCAAAATCACGCCCAAACCCTTAAAAAAAGAGCTTGATTTAGAAATAGAAGTCATTTTTGAAGATGAAGACTTGTTAGTGTTGAATAAGCCCCCTAATCTAGTCGTCCATAAAGCCCCAAGCGTGAAAGAGCCTACTTTAGTGGATTGGTTGGAATCTAAAAATTACGAGCTTTCTAATCTTGGCTTAAAAGAGCGCTATGGGATTGTGCATCGTTTGGATAAGGACACGAGTGGAGGGATTGTCATCGCTAAAAACAATTTTACCCATGTTTGTTTGAGCGAGCAACTCAAAACTAAAATGATGGGGCGCTACTATATCGCCTTACTTTCAACGCCCCTAAAAGAAGAAAAAATGAGCGTGGAATGCTATTTGACAAGAAACCCCAATAACCGCTTAAAAATGATAGCACTCAAAGCGGCTAAAAAAGAAAAAAGCCGCTATTCTAAAAGCGAATTTACTAGCTTGCTGACTTCTCAAAATGGCATGGATTTGATAGGGGCTAAACTATTCACCGGGCGCACGCACCAGATCAGAGCGCATTTAGAATATTTGAACAGACACATCATCGGCGATAATCTTTATGGGCTTAATGGAGCGCTTTTTAAAGAAGAAATAAGAATCATGCTGCATGCCTATTTGATAGAGTTCAAACACCCCAGAAGCGAGCAAAAACTGCGCTTTAAAGTTCCCCTATTAAAGGATATGTTAGAATATCTTAAAAAAGTTTTTAACAAGGAGAATTTAGATGAGGTCTTGGATGAAGAAAAAATACTTCACGCTTTTATTGCAAAGTAGTGTGGTATTAGCGGTTTTTATAGGGTGTTCTTCTACCAGGAATCATACTTTTTCAGCCCTTAATAATCAAGAAAATATAGATACTAAGCTTCCGGTAGTCCATTCTATTAAAACCATTAACGATGTGAGTTCAGTGGGTTTTGAATGGCCTAAAATCGCTGATACTTATGACATTGATGGGTTTATTTTGTATCGTTTGAAAAAAGACTCCAAGCTTAAAAGAATCGCTACGATTAAAAACCCTTATGCGACCCACTATTATGATGAGGGGCTAGAAACAGAGAGTTCTTACACTTACCAATTAGCCACTTACAAGGGCGATAAAATCTCTAACCTTTCAGACCCCATTCTAGTAAAAACCTCTTTTATCAATCCTGTAGAAAGCGTGTTCGCAAGCCTTAAATACCCTAAAAGCGTGAAAGTCTTTTGGAGCCCGCACCCAAATCCCAGCGTTTCTAAATACATCATTCAAAGGCAGAATAAAGACGGCAAATTTTTAAATGTAGGGGCTGTTAGGAATCGCTTGTTTGTGGAGTTTTTTGATAAAGATTTAGAGGATGGGAAAAAATACCGCTACCAAGTCATCGCTGAAAATTTCATGGGGGATAAATCTAGGCCTAGCGTGATAGTGGAGGGAAAAACCAAAGATTTACCCAAAGAAATCACTAATGTTAGAGTGAGCCAAAACCTCACACGACACATTGAATTGAGTTGGGATAAATCCCCAGAAGAAGATGTGATAGCTTATCGCATTTACGCTTCCAATAACCGCAACGATAAATACAAGTTCATCGCTCAAACTAATAACACTTCTTATGTGGATAAAATAGAAAAAGACAATCTCACGCGCTATTACAAAGTCGTCGCCCTTGATAAAACGCATCTTGAAGGGGCATTACCCAAAGAGCCTGCCATGGGTGAGACCGCTGACAGACCCGAAGCCCCTATCATCACTAAAGGGACTATTCAAGACTCTTCAGCTTTCATTCAATGGGAAAATAACCCAAGCGCTAAAATAGCCACTTATGCGGTGTATCGTTTTGAAGCCAATTCTAAAACCCCTTTGCGTTTTGGGAATATCACCAAAAACCAATTCGTGGATAAAGACATGAAAGTGGGCGTGGCTTACCGCTATCAAGTGGTGAGCGTGGATAAAGATGGTTTAGAGTCGCACCCCAGCAAAGAAGTGCGTTTGTTTTTAGAGCGCTAAAAGGGTTTTAATGCCCCATTTTTTAGCCAAATTAAATTCCAAGCCTTTAGAATACCCCTTAATAAGGGGGGATTTTTGTTTCCATAAGGAATTTTTAAGCTTAAAACACCCCACTAAAAGCTGTGTGTATGCGAGTTTTAAGGATCGCATTTTTTTATTGCAAAAAATCCGGAGAGCGGGTGATTTTTTGATCAAAAGCGAAAAAGCAACGCCCTTAAAACGAGAGATTTTAAAACAAGCTTTAAGGATTTATTCGCAATCTTTTGAAGTCATTTCGCATAATTTGCAAGAAAATTCTAAACATGCGAGCCAAAAAAAAGCCCTTGATTTAGAAGCTTTTGAAGACTTTATCCAAAACAATCAAGCCCCTATTCTAGCCGAAATTGGTTTTGGGAGCGGGCGGCATTTGATAGAATTAGCCAAAAACAACCCCACTAAAACATGCTTAGGGATAGAGATCCACACCCCCTCTATCGCGCAAGCGTTAAAGCAAATTGAATTGTTGGATTTAAAAAATCTGCACATCTTGCAAGGCGATGGCCGTTTGATCTTAGAGAGCATGCCAAATCACAAATGCGAGAAGATTTTTGTGCATTTCCCTGTGCCATGGAATGAGAAAAAACACCGCCGGGTGCTAAGCGAAAAATTTTTAAACGAAGCTTTAAGGGTTTTAAAGCCTAGAGGGTTTTTGGAATTACGAACCGATGATGGTCTTTATTTTGAAGACAGCCTAAAATTAGCCCTAAAAAACTTTCAATGCGAGATAGAAATCAAAAAAAACGCTCAAATCCCGGTTATCAGCAAGTATGAGGCGCGTTGGAATAAACTCAAAAAAGATATTTATGATTTAAGAATTTATTCTTTAGAATTGGATGAAACCCCTTTTGATAACCATGCATTTGATTTTTCTTTTGATACAATAACAATGAGTAAAAAAAGCGTTGGAGCGATTTTAAAAACCCCAAAAATCATCCAAGAGGGGTATTTTGTGCATGTTTGTAATATTTATGAAAATAAGGGGGATTTTTTAGTGGAATTGAGCATGGGGGATTTTGATTGGCCTGTGCGTTTGTTTATTTTATTGGCAGAAAATCAGATTTTTTACCTCAATAAAAGCCCCTTAAAAACCTTAAACAACCACAAAGCGCATCTTTTGCTTCAAAATATCCTAAGCCAAAAGGGAATTGGATGAGTGTGATCATCGCAGCGAACAATCTATGCTTACAATACCAGCAAAACGAACCGGTCATCAAGCATGCGAATTTGCGCATCAAACGGAAGGATTTTGTGTTCATTTCAGGGCCTAGCGGGAGCGGTAAAAGCACGCTTTTGCGTTCGTTTTATGGGGATTTAAAACTTTTTAGCGGTAAATTAGAAGTTTGCAATATCAACATGAACAACGCTTCAAAAGCAACGATTTTAGATTTGCGTAAAAATATTGGCGTGGTTTTCCAAGATTATAAATTGATCCAAGATTACACGATTGAGCAAAACATCAAACTGCCGATGATTATTTGTGGCGTTAAAAAAGAAGAATGCCATTTGCAGCTAGAAAAACTTTTAGGGCATATTGATTTACGCCATAAGGCTAACCGCTACCCCAAAGAGCTCAGTGGGGGCGAACAACAGCGAGTGGCTATGGCTAGGGCTATGGCGAACTGCCCTGAACTCATTTTAGCCGATGAGCCTACGGGGAATTTAGACGATTATTCTAGCGATAAAATCTGGAGCCTATTAAGGGGCATGAACACGCAATTAAACGCTACGATCGTGGTGGTTACGCACAAATTCCCTAAAAATTTTAGCGCTTATCACCGAAAATTTTACATAGAAGATGGGGAAGTTTATGAATACTCTTAAAAAGCATTTAGCCTTTATCATTCCCCTAGTAGCGTTATTGTTTAGCTTGGAGTGTGTGTTGTTTATCAATCAAGCGATCGAACAGAAAGAAAAAAAATTGATTGAAGATTATTCAGTCGTGTTGGCCAGCACGCAAAAATTAGGCTTGGAATTGTTGCGTCAAAATTTTAGCGAAATCATAGCGTTAAAAGAAATTGATCCTAATTACTCTTTAGAGCCTCTTCAAAAAACCTTAGGCATGGATGGGCTTAAGGAATTGAGAAAAAATTTACCCTTTTTTTATTCTTTACAACTTTCCACATTCCCCACTCAAGAGCGTTTAGAAAACATTAAAGAAAAATTGCTCAAAATCCCTGGCGTTCAAAAAGTTGAAGTCTTTGCCAAAACTTACATGCAAGTGTATGATCTCTTGAGTTTTATTAAAGCAACGGTCTATATCTTTGCATTAGTGGTCTTTGTCTTATCGGTTTTATTGATGTTTAAACAAGTCCGCATCTGGATCTATCAATACCATGAGAGGTTAGAAATCATGGATTTATTAGGGGCTTCGGTGTCTTTTAAAAACGGGTTTTTGTATAAAATAGCTTTAATGGATTCCATAATCGCTAGTTTTTTAGCCCCCATGCTCATGCTCTATATCACTTCGCAAAAAGGTTTTGAAAAAACGATGGATACTTTGGGTATTATAGGAGGCGCGTTTGCTTTAAACCATTTTTTATGGGGACTGCTTTTTAGCCTTGTGGTCTCATTTGTTTCTGTTTTACTTGTAGCTTGGAGGACTAGACATGCATAAATTAGGGGTGTTTTTGTTAGCCACCTTACTATCAGCTAACACGCAAAAAGTGAGCGATATTGCTAAAGATATTCAACATAAAGAAACCCTTTTAAAAAAAACCCATGAAGAAAAAAACCAGCTAAACAGCCGTTTGAGTTCTTTAGGCGAAGCGATCCGCTCTAAAGAGCTTCAAAAAACGGAAATTGAGCGCCAAATGGTTGCCTTAAAAAAGAGTCTTGAAAAAAATCGTAACGAAAGTTTGGCGCAAGAAAAAGTTCTCACTAACTACCGCAAGTCTTTAGATCATTTGCAAAAACAACGATCGTTTTTACAAAAGAGGGTGTTTGATACGCTTTTAGAGGATTTTCTTTTTTCACAAGCCCTAAAGGGGCAGAATTTAGCCTCTTCTAATGATGTGATTTTACAAGTAGCGTTTGAAAACTTGCACCAAAGCACTCTGTCTAAAATGTCGCAATTGAGCCAAGAAGAAAAGGATCTCAACGCGCAAGCCTTAAAAGTCAAAAATAGCATTCAAAAAATCTCATCTGTCATAGATGAGCAAAAAACTCGTGAAGTAGCCTTAAAATCCTTGCAAACCGAACAAAATCAGCTCATTTTGAGCATGCAAAAAGACTATGCGATCTATAACCAACGGCTAACCCTTTTAGAAAAAGAGCGCCAGAACTTAAACGCTCTTTTAAAACGCTTGAATATCATCAAACAAAATAAAGAAAATGAAGAGAGGGTCAGTTTGAAAAAATCTTCTCAAGCCTTAGAAGTCAAACAAGTAGCGAGCTCTTATCAAAATATCAACACCACGAGCTATAATGGGCCAAAAACGATCGCTCCTTTGAACGATTATGAAGTGGTGCAAAAATTTGGCCCCTATATTGATCCGGTTTATAATTTAAAAATTTTTAGCGAGTCTATTACGCTAGTGTCAAAAACCCCAAACGCTTTGGTGCGTAATGTTTTAGACGGGAAAATCGTGTTCGCTAAAAAAATCAACATGCTTAAAAAAGTCGTTATCATTGAGCATAAAAACGGCATCCGCACGATTTATTCTCAACTGGATAAAATCGCTCCCACCATTAAAAGCGGCATGCGGATCCAAAAAGGCTATGTTTTAGGGCGCATTGATCAACGCTTGGGCTTTGAAGTTACCATGAAAGAAAAACACATCAACCCCCTAGAACTCATCGCACGCAATTAAGATTTAACAAATCGTTTTTATTGCCGATGTTGGCTAAAGAGTTTATGCAAACAAATAAATAATCATTACTTGTAGGCATGGAAAAATTTGGAGGTTTTTATGGTCAATGAAATTCAAGGGATTGGGATTCCCACATCTCACGCAAGCGTTCAAACAACCCCCACAAAAGAGATCAGTCGCACAAATACTATAAACACTATTGATGAATCTAAAACAACGATAGACCCTGAGCAATACAAACCCAAGCTAGAATTATTGAGCAAGCGTCTGAATGAAGAAATGAAGCGCATCGGCACGGATATTAATTTTAGTTATAACGATACGATTAAAGGGTTAGTGGTTTCAGTCAAAGACGCTAATGGGGATAAGGTGATAAGAGAAATACCCTCTAAAGAAGCCGTAGAACTTATGCAAAGAATGCGCGATGTGATAGGCATTATCTTTGATAAAAAAGGCTAAAAATTAGAGGTAAAACATGGCAATAGGTTCATTAAGCTCATTAGGGCTTGGCAGTAAGGTTTTGAATTACGATGTGATTGACAAGCTTAAGGACGCTGATGAAAAAGCGTTAATCGCCCCCTTAGACAAGAAAATGGAGCAAAATGTTGAAAAACAAAAAGCCCTTGTGGAGATTAAAACGCTCCTTTCTTCTCTAAAAGGCCCGGTTAAAACGCTTTCAGATTATTCCACTTATATCAGCAGGAAAAGCAATGTTACAGGCGATGCGTTGAGTGCGAGCGTGGGGGCTGGCGTGCCTATTCAAGATATTAAAGTGGATGTGCAAAATTTAGCGCAAGGCGATATTAACGAATTAGGGGCGAAATTTTCTTCAAGAGATGATATTTTTAGCCAAGTGGATACCACGCTCAAATTTTACACGCAAAACAAGGACTACGCCGTTAATATTAAAGCAGGAATGACTTTAGGCGATGTGGCTCAAAGCATCACGGACGCTACCAACGGCGAAGTGATGGGCATTGTGATGAAAACAGGAGGGAATGACCCCTACCAATTAATGGTGAATACCAAAAACACCGGCGAAGACAACCGCATCTATTTTGGCTCACACCTCCAATCCACGCTCACTAACAAAAACGCCCTTTCTTTGGGGGTTGATGGGAGTGGAAAAAGTGAAGTGAGTTTGAATTTAAAAGGGGCTGATGGGAGTATGCATGAAGTCCCCATTATGCTAGAACTCCCTGAAAGCGCTTCTATCAAACAAAAAAACACCGCAATCCAAAAAGCGATAGAGCAGGCTTTAGAAAATGACCCTAATTTTAAAGACTTGATCGCTAATGGGGATATTTCCATAGACACTCTTCATGGGGGGGAATCTTTAATCATTAATGACAGGCGTGGGGGAAACATTGAAATTAAAGGGAGTAAGGCTAAAGAGCTTGGGTTTTTGCAAACCACTACCCAAGAAAGCGATTTATTGAAAAGCTCTCGCACCATAAAAGAGGGTAAATTAGAAGGGGTGGTTAGTTTGAATGGTCAAAAACTGGATTTAAAAGCCTTAACCAAAGAGGGCAACACCAGCGAAGAAAACACAGACGCTATCATTCAAGCAATCAATTCTAAAGAAGGCTTGAATGCGTTTAAAAACGCCGAAGGCAAGCTTGTGATCAATTCTAAAACCGGAATGCTAACGATTAAGGGCGAGGACGCTTTAGGCAAGGCCAGTTTGAAGGATTTGGGTTTGAGTGCTGGCATGGTGCAATCTTATGAAGCTTCACAAAACACGCTTTTTATGTCTAAAAACTTACAAAAAGCGAGCGATTCAGAATTCACTTATAATGGGGTGAGCATCACGCGCCCCACTAATGAGGTCAATGATGTGATCAGTGGGGTTAATATCACTTTAGAACAAACCACAGAGCCTAATAAGCCTGCCATTATCAGCGTGAGCAGGGACAATCAAGCCATTATAGACAGCCTTACTGAATTTGTCAAAGCTTATAATGAGCTTATCCCTAAATTAGACGAAGACACGCGCTATGACGCTGACACCAAAATCGCTGGGATTTTTAACGGCGTGGGCGATATTCGCACGATCCGCTCTTCTCTTAATAATGTGTTTTCTTATAGCGTGCATACGGATAATGGGGTAGAAAGCTTGATGAAATACGGGCTTAGTTTAGACGATAAAGGCGTGATGAGTTTAGATGAGGCTAAATTATCAAGTGCGCTAAATTCTAACCCTAAAGCGACTCAAGATTTTTTCTATGGGAGCGATAGCAAGGATATGGGGGGCAGAGAAATCCACCAAGAGGGCATTTTTTCTAAATTCAATCAAGTCATCGCCAACCTCATAGACGGAGGGAACGCTAAATTAAAGATTTATGAAGATTCCCTAGACAGAGACGCTAAAAGCCTGACCAAAGACAAAGAAAACGCTCAAGAGCTTTTAAAAACCCGCTACAACATCATGGCGGAGCGTTTTGCGGCTTATGATAGCCAAATCTCTAAAGCCAATCAAAAATTCAATTCCGTGCAAATGATGATCGATCAAGCGGCGGCTAAAAAGAATTAAAAACAGAGAGTTATCAATTTTAAAGGATAAAGGAATATCATGCAATACGCTAACGCTTATCAAGCCTACCAGCATAACCGAGTGAGTGTGGAATCCCCGGCAAAACTCATTGAAATGCTTTATGAAGGGATTTTAAGATTTTCTTCGCAAGCCAAACGCTGTATTGAAAATGAAGACATTGAAAAAAAGATTTATTATATTAATAGGGTTACGGATATTTTCACGGAATTGTTGAATATTTTAGATTATGAAAAAGGGGGGGAAGTGGCAGTGTATCTTACAGGCTTATACACCCATCAAATCAAAGTTTTAACGCAGGCTAATGTGGAAAACGATGCGAGTAAGATTGATTTGGTGTTGAATGTGGCTAGGGGGTTGTTAGAAGCATGGAGGGAAATCCATTCAGATGAACTCGCCTAACATGTTATTAGATTCCTTTAAAATCGCTCTCATTAAAAAAGATTCTAAACAAGCCTTTTCATTGATAGAGCGCCTTTCTTTAGAGCAAATAAAGAGCTTGGATTTAGACACGCTTTTAAGCCTTAAGGAAATGATAGCCCAGAGCATTGAACTATTGGAAAAAGAAAAAGAAGAACTGCAATCGCAAATGTATAAGGCTAAGAATATTCAAAAATTTTTGTCTTAGATTTTTTAAACTACGATACAATAAAAGCACTATTTTTATTGAAGGCTAAAGATTGTCTGAACCCATAGATAGATTCACGCGCATAAGGTGGTTGTTTAAAAACGATTTTGAAAAAATCCGCCAACAAAGGGTTTTAATCTGTGGCGTTGGGGGTGTGGGGGGCTTTGCGCTAGACGCTTTGTATCGTGTGGGGATAGGGCAAATCACTATCATTGATAAAGATGTGTTTGATGTTACCAATCAAAACCGCCAGATTGGCTCAGAAAGGATAGGAGAATCTAAAGTGTTGGTGTTGCAAGATCTCTATAAGGGCATTCAAGCTTTGAATTTGCATATAGATGAGACGTTTTTAAATTCATTTAATTTTAGAGATTATGATTACATTTTAGATTGCATGGACGATTTGCCTATTAAAACAAGCTTGGCGATAAAATGTCAAAATTTCGCTTACGGGAAGTTTATCAGCTCTATGGGGAGCACGAAACGCTTGAACCCTAAACACATCCAAGTAAGGAGCGTGTGGGAAAGCTATGGCGATAAATTCGGGCGTAAATTTAGGGATTTTTTAAAAAAACGCCGTTTTAAAGGGGATTTTAAAGTGGTTTTTAGCCCTGAAGTTCCGCATTGCATAGAGCTTGGGAGTTTTAATGCGGTTACGGCGAGTTTTGGTTTGCAAATAGCGAGTGAAGTCGTGCAAGATATTATCAAATAAAATATTACCAATGAAAGGAAGTGGAATGAAAGATTACGAAGACGAATTGGAAGATTTTGAAGAAGAAGAATTAGAGGGCTTTGAAGAAGAAGATGAAGAGTATAATGATTATAAGAATGTCTATGATGATGACGATTATGAAGACTATAACTCTGATTATGAAGAAGAGTGAAAAATGATTTATGCAGGCGTTCTCCAGCATGCTTATTGCGGCTCTAGAAAAAAAACCATAGAGCATACAGCCAACTTGCTTGAACAAGCGCTAAAAAAACACCCTAAGACCAATTTAGTGGTGTTACAAGAATTGAACCCTTATAGTTATTTTTGCCAGAGCGAAAACCCTAAATTTTTTGATTTGGGCGAATATTTTGAAGAAGATAAGGCTTTTTTTAGCGCTTTAGCTCAAAAATTTCAAGTGGTGCTTATCGCTTCTTTGTTTGAAAAACGCGCTAAAGGGTTGTATCACAATAGCGCTGTTGTGTTTGAAAAAGATGGATCGATCGCTGGAGTGTATCGCAAAATGCACATTCCTGATGACCCGGGGTTTTATGAAAAATTTTATTTCACGCCGGGGGATTTGGGCTTTGAGCCTATCACTACAAGCGTGGGCAAATTAGGGCTTATGGTGTGCTGGGATCAGTGGTATCCTGAGGCAGCAAGGATTATGGCTTTAAAAGGGGCAGAAATTTTAATCTATCCTAGCGCGATAGGGTTTTTAGAAGAAGATTCTAATGAAGAAAAAAAACGCCAGCAAAACGCATGGGAGACTATCCAAAGAGGGCATGCGATCGCTAATGGCTTGCCTTTGATTGCGACTAACAGAGTGGGCGTAGAATTAGATCCTAGCGGTGCGATTAAGGGGGGCATTACTTTTTTTGGCTCTAGTTTTGTGGTGGGGGCTTTGGGCGAATTTTTAGCTAAAGCGAGCGATAAAGAAGAGATTTTGTATGCGGAAATTGATTTAGAACGCACCGAAGAAGTGCGCCGAATGTGGCCGTTTTTAAGAGACAGACGCATTGATTTTTATAACGATTTATTGAAACGCTATATCTAATCAGTCAATCAATTTAAAATTTAAGATTAGAAAGGATTAAACATGGTAGGTGTGGTTTTTTGCGCTAAACAAGCGCAAAAATTCTATCATTTTTGCGCGGTATTTTCATTTTAACAAGGAGCAAAAATGCTAGAAAATAGCTCTATATGGAGCAATCCTGCCTTTGTGGCTATCATTTGCATGTGCGTTCTTAGCCTTTTAAGGCTCAATGTCATGCTTTCTATGATTAGTGCGACTCTCATAGCAGGGCTTATGGGAGGGCTTGGGATCACGGAGAGTTTTAATGCAATGATAGATGGCATGAAAGGCAATTTAAACATCGCTTTGAGCTACATCCTTTTAGGGGCTTTAGCGGTAGCGATCGCTAAAAGCAATCTCATTAAAGTCGCTTTGAGTAAATTAATAGGCTTAATGAATTACAAGCGATCCACTTTTTGCTTTTTGATCGCTTTCATCGCATGTTTTTCGCAAAATTTAGTGCCGGTGCATATCGCTTTTATCCCTATTTTAATCCCCCCTCTTTTGCATTTAATGAACCGGCTAGAATTGGATAGAAGAGCGGTCGCTTGCGCTTTAACCTTTGGCTTGCAAGCCCCCTACTTGGTGCTTCCTGTAGGGTTTGGCTTGATTTTTCAAACCACCATTTTAGAGCAATTAAAAGCTAATGGCGTTAGCGCTACCCTAGCGCAAATCACAGGAGTGATGTGGATAGCGGGATTAGCGATGGTTGTTGGACTGCTTTTAGCGGTATTAACGCTATACAAAAAACCCAGGCGCTACAAAGAAAAATCTTTTGATATAGAAAATTACGCCTCGCTCCAATTAAACTACCATGACTATTTGACTTTTATAGGGATTGTCGTGGCGTTTGCGATCCAATTAGCCACCGATTCGATGCCCTTAGCCGCCTTTTTAGCGTTAGCGATCATCTTACTAGGCCGTGGCATTAAGTTTAAAGAAACAGACTCGCTTATGGATGATAGCGTGAAAATGATGGCGTTTATCGCTTTTGTGATGTTAGTGGCTAGCGGGTTTGGAGAAGTGTTGCAAAAAGTGCATGCGATAGATGGCTTAGTGAATGCGATCACAAGCATAATCCAAGGGAAGTTTTTAGGGGCTTTTTTAATGCTTGTTGTAGGGCTTTTTATCACTATGGGGATAGGGACTTCTTTTGGCACTATTCCTATCATCGCTGTGTTTTATGTCCCTTTATGCGCGAAATTAGGTTTTAGCATAGAATCTACGATTTTACTCATCGGCATAGCCGCAGCCTTAGGCGATGCAGGCTCACCGGCTAGCGATAGCACCATGGGGCCCACTTGCGGGCTTAACGCAGACAACCAACACAATCATATCTATGACACATGCGTGCCGACTTTTTTAGTCTATAACCTCCCTTTGATTGTTTTTGGAGTTCTTGGAGCGTTACTATTAGGCTAATCTATCAAGTTAAGAAAATCTTTTCTTTAGCCTTACCCTCTGGGGTTAATGCCTTTTTAGATGTGCTAGTGGTCGCGCTCTCGGTTTTTTTTGTGGGTAAGATTTCGCACCATCACATTGTGGCTTTAGGGGTAGGCTTGCAATTTTTGATGCTTTTTTATGGCATCAACACGATTTTATACACCGGCACTAACGCCATTCTTTCCAGGCTTGTGGGGGCTAGGGATTTTGCTCAAATCAATCACGCTTTTTCAAGTATTTTTATAGGGGCGTTTGTGATTTGTTTGGGCGTGCTGTTTGTTTCTTATTTTTTGATTGAGCCTTTTTTAAATTGGATGCGATTACAAGATCCTTCGCGCCAATTAACACAAGATTATTTAGAAGTCTTAGTCATCGCGCTACCGAGTATTTTTTTAAAAAATGTTTTAGTTTCAGCGCTCGCTAGCTTTTCAGACACCCTAACCCCCTTTATTGTTAAAATTATCATGGTCATCGCATGCATTTTCTTGAATCAAGCCTTGATTTTTGGGGATTTTGGTTTTAAAGAAATGGGCATTGTAGGCTCGGCTTTAGCGAATGTGGTTGTCTCTTATTTGGAATTACTCGCGCTTAGCGTTTGGATACAAATCAAAAAAATCCCTTTAAAATTCAAAATAACCTTTCATTTTTCTTTTTTAAAAACCATGTTTAGAGTGGGTTGGCCGGCCGGGTTTGAGCGCTTATTGAGCTTGTTTTCTTTAATCCTCTTATCCAAATTTGTAGCGAGCTATGGGGATAAGGTGTTAGCGGGCATGCAAATAGGCATTAGGGTTGAAACCTTTTCGTTCATGCCCGGATTTGGGTTTATGATCGCAGCGATGGTTTTAACAGGGCAAAATTTAGGGGCGAACAAGCCAAAGATCGCCACAGAATACGTGCATTTGATTTTAAAAATCTCTATGGGTTTAATGGGGGTTTTAGGGATTGTTTTAGTCTTATTCGCTAAAGAATTCGCGAGCCTTTTTTCTCAAGATGAAGAAGTCTTAGAAGTGGCGCGATCTTATCTGATCGCTGTGGGCCTCTCTCAAGCCCCCTTAATCGGGTATTTTGTGCTAGATGGAGTCTTTAGGGGGGCTGGTATTTCTAAAGTCTCACTATACATTAACACCCTAAGTTTATGGGGGTTAAGGATCATGCCTATTTACTTGCTTTTAATTTATCATTTTAAGGTGGAATTTATTTTTGTAGTGATCGCATCAGAAACTTTTTTACGCTCATTCATCTACTATAAAGTTTTTTCTAAAGGCATATGGAAAAGGTGCGGGAAAAAGGCTTGATTATTGCTTGAGTGTAGCGGTCGTTTTGAAACGATTTTCTCGCACCACTTGCACGCCCACTTCGCCCAAATACTGAGCGCTCTCTTCTATCTTTTTAGCGATCTTTCTGGCAATAATAGGCACTTGATTGTCCCTGACTTGGTTGGATTTGACAATCACTCTTAATTCTCGCCCGCTCTCCATCGCATACGCTTTTTCCACCCCATCAAATTCTAGCGCGATCTCTTCTAAAGCTTGCATGCGTTTAGCGTATTCTTCATCGCTCTTTCTTCTAGCCCCAGGACGCCCTGCTGAAAGCGCATCAGCCGCGCACACGCTCGCGCACTCTACGCTCATGATCTCTTCATGCCCATGGTGGGCATAAATCGCATTGATCACAACCGGATCTTCTTTATGGCGCTTGCACACTTCAACCCCTAAATTCACATGATCTCTCCCAAGCTCTTGAGTGAGCGCTTTACCAATATCATGCAAAATACCGGCTCTTCTGGCGAGTTTTTTATCCCCCCCAAGCTGCTCTGCAATCAAGCCGGCCAAAAGAGCGACTTCTTTAGAATGCTGTAAGGCATTTTGCCCAAAACTGGAGCGGTAACGCATTTTGCCTATTAAAATTTTAAGCTCATCTTCCATAGCCCCAAGCTCTAATTCTAACACCACGCTCTCCCCTTCAGAAAGCAATTCTTTTTCCATGTTGCGCGCGACTCTATGATAGACCTCTTCAATCCTGTTAGGCTGAATACGGCCGTCTTCTATTAAAATCTTAAGCGTCTCGCTCGCTACTTCACGCCGATAAAGATTGAAACTAGACAAACACAATTCGCTGCTGTCTTCGCTAAATTCTATATCCACCCCACTGACCTTTTTAAACGCTTCAATATTTTTCCCGTCTTTGCCTATCACACGACCGATATAATCTGAGCAAGGCAAAGCGATACGGCTTGTTAAATTCTCTGCCGCATAATTACCCGCAAAACGGGCTGTCGCTTCCGCTAAAATGGCATACGATTTTTTCTTGCCCTCTTCTTTGGCTTCTTTTTCATAACGCTTGATTAACGCGCTTTTTTGCGCTTCTAATTCTTCTTCTAATTGCTCTAAAATCATGTTTTTAATTTCATCTTTGGTATAAGCCATGTAATTGAGCATCGCATCTAAAGCTTTGGCTTGAGCTTCTTTACAAACAGCACGCTGTTTGTTAAAATTTTCCCTCTCTTGTTCTAAAATTTGGCGTTCTTTTTCAAGCTCTTGTTTTTCCTTTTCTAAATAGCGTTTTTCATCTCTTACAAATTCTTTATGTTGCGCTTCTAAATGCTTCAAATGCACTTCTTTTTTTTCAAAATGGGTTTGGAGTTGCAAATTTTTATTTTCGTATTGCTGTTGCAATTTGCATTCTTGGCTTTTCATGCGCATCTCTTCAGCTTCCACAAAAGATTTAGCTTGAAACTCCATCAATTTAGCTTTAGCTGAAGCGCCTTTTAAAATGGTTTGCCCTCTAGCATAATAGATCTTTTTCATCACATAATACATGGCTAGAGCGGTAATCAAACACGCTACCAAGACTTCTAATGAAATGTAAATTAACCCCATGCTCATAATGTTTCCTTTTATTATTCTTCATAACGATACGAGCATTCATATAAAGATCCGCTTCAATGTCATAGGCGTCTGTAAGAACACCATTAGCTAGTGCTAACTCCCTACTCACAAACACGATTAAGGGGCGTTTTAGCCGCCTTTTGAATAATGGGGGCAAACTCCTATCATACATGCCTAGCCCAAAACCCACGCGCCTAAAGCTTGTATCCATTCCTAAAATTGGCACGACAATACAATCCAATTCCCGCTTATAATAACGCGACAAACTCGGCTCATCAAACCACCCCAAACGCCTTAAGGGCAACCTAAAGGGCGCAATAGTGAAACCCTCTTTAGAAAAATTAGCGCCTTTTTTGATGCTTTTAGGCAACCACACGCACTTACTTTTTTGTCTTAACTTCAAAATCAAAGGCCTAATGTCAAGCTCATGCCCTAATGGGCTATACAATAAAATATTTTGATAATCTTTGAGTTTCAAAAATAAAAGCTTGCAAGCGAGTTTATCCCTAACTGCTTTATTTTTGGTTGGTTTAGCCCTTTTCAAGCGTTCTTTACAAAAATCTCTAAAAATCGTTTTAATGGTTATAATCCTTAAATTTTAGACTTACATTATAGTATAATTTTAGGTTATTAGTTACCATTTTATTATTCTTAAGGATGTATTTATAATGAGAATTAAGGCTTATTTGTTGCGTTTTATCGTGCTGGTTTTGATCGTTTTGTTAGGTTTTAGTGCTTGTAAAAATTCTCAAAAATCTCAAGACTCTCAAAACAATACCACCCAACAAGATAGCCCTAAAACCTACACCGCTATGGATTTGAATAACCAAGAATACACCATCATGGGCGATTTAGATTCTCTAAATATCAGCCCGGATTCTAACGCCCCTACCCTACTAGTTTTAAGCGCTTTAGACGATTTTTTAAAAGATTACGCCCCCAGCTTTAACATCTTAAAAAAAACTTTTAAAGATCATTTGAGGGTGCTTATTTTACTCAATAAACCCTATTCAAGCGATGAAATCAAAGACTTTAGTGCACATTTTCAAGCTGATTTTATGATTTTAAACCCTAAAGATACCGCTCTTTTTGATCATTTAAAGCATGACTCTTTAAACCATTCTTTTAACATGCTCTTATATTACAAACACCAATTGATTAAAATGTATCAGGGGATCGTGCCAATAGAAATGCTCCAATTTGATATTTCCAATTTAAAGGATTAACAAACCATGTTTAATTTTTTCAAAAAAATTGTCAATAAAATTAAGGGTGAAGAGGTTAAAGAAGAGGCTAAAGAAAAAAAGCGCCAAAGCGTTCCTAAAGAGGAATTAGAAGAAATTTTGATTGGCTTTGACATTCAATACGATTTGATAGAGAGCCTGTTAAAGCATTTAGGCGATTTGGTTACGCCCAAGCAATTAGAAGTCGCTTTGTTGCGTTTTGTGCGTGGGGAAAGCTATTATGATAAAACCCGCCTAAAGACTATCACCACAAAGCCCTTAGTGCATTTGATTGTGGGGGTTAATGGGGCGGGCAAAACCACAACGATCGCTAAATTAGCTAAGCTCTCTTTAAAACAGCATAAAAAAGTGCTTTTAGGAGCCGGCGATACCTTTAGAGCGGCCGCAGTCAAACAGCTGCAATTATGGGGTGAAAAGCTTAACATTCAAGTCATTAGCGCCAAAGAAGGGAGCGATCCAAGCTCTCTAGCTTACAACACCATAGAAAGCGCGATCGCTAAAAATATAGATGAAGTTTTTATAGACACCGCCGGGAGGCTGCACAACCAGACCAACCTTAAAAACGAGCTTTCTAAAATCGCACGCACCTGCTCTAAAGTTTTAAAAGACGCCCCCTTTTATAAATTCCTTATTTTAGACGGCACGCAAGGGAGTTCTGGGCTAACGCAAGCCAAAATTTTCCATGAGACTTTGGCGTTAGACGGCGTGATCATGACTAAGCTTGATGGAACTTCTAAAGGCGGAGCGATTTTAAGCGTACTGTATGAGTTGAAATTACCCATTCTTTATTTAGGAATGGGCGAAAAAGAAGACGATTTGATCGTTTTTGATGAAGAACGCTTTATAGCAGATTTGGTTGATGCGGTGTTTGTGGAACAATAAATTAAAAATTATTGATTAATAATAACCCTAAAACTTATATCCATATGGTTTGTCTCTTGCAAAGCGTTGCAAATCTCTGCGTTTTTGATATAAAACTCCTTCAGCGGGATATGGGAATAAAGCTTTTTGTACGCTTCATCAATCCTGCAAATTAACGGGCGCGATTCATAAATCTTGCACAAATTCGTTTCTAAATCCAAAAACTTACACACCCCATTGCCAGCATCAAACTCAATAAGTTCAATAATCCCGGTGATATTTTTACAGCAAAGCCCACAAGAGGTGCAAGGGAAACGATTAAGGGTTGTTCGCTTTTTGGATTCTTCCATGCTCGCTTCTTTATACCCTCTCTTTCGCACCCTTTTTTCCTCTTTTAAAGCTCTATAATTTTAAGAAGTCTTATCGTCTCTTAGATCTTCAAGCCGTGCCTGCCTAAAACTAATATCACGCAAGCTATAATTCCCATTTTCTAAGCTACCCATTTGATCTCGCATGAGATTTAGCGCGTTTTTTGCCTTTTCATTGATCTTTTGGTGTTTATCCATGATAGAGACTTTCAAAAAAGCACTCAAACTAGAGAGCGTTGAAACGGTAACGCAGAGTTGATCTTTTTCTTTTTGATTGTAACGAGAGGTATCGTAGTGATGCTTTTTCATCGTAGCGATGGCATCTATGGAGAGCGAGAAAAACAGCGCTTCAAACTTTATGATTTGCCTAGTGAAAAGCTTTGCCATTTTCTCAACGGATCTAAGATTATCAATCATCACATCCGCTTTTTTGGCGGCTGCTTCAACTTGAGAGTAATAAGCCTTGGCATCGTCTCGCTTTTTTTCCATTTTAGCGGCACTCAAAGCCCCCAAGATAGCGATCACGGGTGCAGCACCAACCCCTCCAATCAACGCCATACTCCCAGCAGCCAACCCACCTCCCAAAGAAATCGCCCCACCACTCATCCAAGCAAGAGCGCCACCAATATGAGACAGCACCGTGCCACCAGCCGCCGCACTTATACCAGTGTATGCACCATAAGTGGCAAGAACTCCAACTGCAATGCCCACGCCACCCAAATTAGCAAGATCCAACAAGCCCATTTTATACTTATTGACAATATTTAGCGCTTCTAAGACTTGCTCTTGAATATTTTGCATATCAATATTGCTGATGACAAACTCATGACCCTTCAATTGGTGGAAGTGATCCAAAAAGTTTGAAACCGTATGGCTTAAAACATGGAGTTTTTTCTTGCCAAACCTTGCAAAAGCCAATTTGCAACCAGACTCCGCAAGCTCAACCCTCTTTTTTGCCTCTTCTAGCAGTTCCTCTGCTTTTTTGAGTAGATCTTTGGCTTTGTCGTTAGTATCCTTTGCATCAATCCCTTTTTTGACTCCGTATCCTGCTACCGCTAGGGCTATATCTCCTAAAATGAATGGTAATGGCATGTTTTTCTCCTTTAAATGTTTATGATTTTTTTTAAAACTTCTAGATTTTCATCAATGCTTTTTTGGAGCTCAGCACGCATGGTTTTCTTTTGTTCTCTTGGCAAATCGCTTGCATCAAGCCGATCTTCATGGAGATGGATAAGACTAATGGTCTGAGTGATGTCAATAACCTCTTCAATAACGCTATCTTCAATCCCATGCGTTCTAGCAGCTTGCACGAATTTTTCTCGATCGCTTGAGTTAAAAGAGTCACCCCTTTCCAACGACTTTATCACATTAGCCATAATCGCATGATCATCTCTATTTTTATCCATTGACTTCTCCTTTAAATTTCTGTTTTTCCACGGCTAGTGATGAAATTCCAACCCTCTTTACGGCTAGTGATAAATTCCCAGCACTCTTGCTTATTGTCAAACAGCAACTCTTGACCCATCCCCTCTTGGATCTTGTTATTGACTTCTATAGCCAAATCCGCATCGCCCGCACAAAGTGCCCTCTCCAGCTCATCAAAACTTTCATTAAAGAATTTTATAGTCCCATGAAAATACCGCTCAAACACTTCATTAAATTGATTTTGATACATCTCTAACTGTCTGATACTCTCACGGCATTCTTTTTCAATCTCAATACGCCTTTGGCACGCCGATTTAGCCTCTTTGAAAATCGTTAGCGAGACATCATAAAAAGTTTTACTCATCACTCCACCCACAAAGCCCCCAATGAGCACTCCAACTACAGGAATGGGGATCGCTAATTGACCAATGCTCCCCATAGCTATACCGCTTAAAAAAGTAGTGTTTTCTTTCCCAAGTTTCTCCAAACACTCCACCCTATCAATCTTTCCACGAAAATAATCAACTAAAACTTTGCAATTTACCACACCAACCCCTACAATCATCGTAGGCACTGAACCATTACCAAAGCTTTGGATGAATTTGTTAGGGTTATTTTGTATCATATCCCCCAACAACGAGCCCCCAAATGCAATACCATAACTATGCACCCCATTCTCTAGAGTAGTCTTAATGGTGCACTTGAACGCTTCTTTGTGGTCTTTTCCTTTTTTTTGGCATTCATAGATACTCTTTATGGATGAAACAAAACCATTCAAGATTTCAAGCCCTAAAGCATCCACCCCTGCTTCATGAGAGCTTTGTAACGAAATATCTTGCATGTTTTCTAACATGAATTACCCTCTCTTTAGCGGTGTTAATAGGTGAGATTTAAAAAAAGCGAGAAATTTGGGGGATTTTAAAAGGTTTAGGGTAGGCTTATAAGTAACCCCCCCCCCAGAAAGACGAGAAATAAAAAGACTAGGACTAAAAAAGCTAGGGATAAAAAACGCTAGGACTTTTTCCATAAAGACCTCCCTATTGTTTGATCCTAGCCACTATAACCAAAAATCCTAAACAAACCGCTTGATTTTTAATAAAAATGTTTAAAATAATAAATATTTTACGCCCCTACCCCCCTGTGTAGTAAAACGCCCTTGTGGGAGTGTCGTTATTTTTATCGTTCCACATGTTTTTTTCTGGTTTATTGATGATAGATTGTTTTAAAAGCCTTTTCATATTTTTTGTATCTTTATTTATGATCGCTTCTTTAGCGTCTATGGCGTCTTGATAGTATAAACATGGGCAAATCTTGCCATCAGAAGCCAAGCGGATACGATTGCAAGATTGGCAAAAATCATCGCTGTGCGGGGCGATAATGCCAAATTGATAGCCATTTTCTAGCGTGTAGATTTTAGAAGACCCTTGTTTGGGTTTTTCTGTCTCCATTATTTTGTATTTTTGAGCGATCAAATCTAAAATTTCTTTCTCTTTCAAGCCTTTAACCAAATCCTTAGCATGCGTATTTTCCATAAATTCAATGTAGCGGATTTGTATGTGCCTATTTTTTGCGTATTCTAAAAGCTCTAAGATTTCATCATCATTAACGCTTTTTATCACAACCGTGTTTAATTTGAGTTTTAAACCCACTTTCAAGGACTCTTCAATCCCTTCTAGCGCATTTTTAAGGGCGTCTTTTTGAGAGATTTTTAAAACCCTATCGCTTTTTAAAGAATCTAATGAAACATTCACCCGTGATAACCCGGCGTTTTTTAAATCCTTAGCCATTTTTTTGAGTAAAAAACCATTAGTGCTTAAAACTAACGCCACTTCCTTATTGTAAGCGTGTAGTTTAGCGATAAACTCGTCTAAACCCTTGCGCAACAACGGCTCCCCACCCGTGATTCTAATTTTTTTAACGCCTTCATCAATGGCGATTTTAAGAAATTCTAAAACATTATCCAAAGGCAATAATTCTTCATCATCAAAAAAATCTAATGGCGTAGCAGGCATGCAATACTGACACCTGAAATTGCATTGTTTGGTTACAGAAACCCTAATATAGTCAATAACCCTATTAAAACTATCTACTAACACTCCCTTTATCCCTTATGCCCTTTATTTAAGCTTTTATTGTAACATAGTAAAACAATGACTTAACAAACATAAACATGGATAGATTTTTTGAAAAACCCTATCATTGATAACATCCCTTGCGTTTTATTAGCTGGGGGCAAAAGCTCTCGTTTCATCATCAATAATATTCCAATCAATAAGGCTCTCATGCCTTTAAAATCGTATTCTAGCCTTTTAGAATACCAATACACACGCCTTTTAAAACTTTTCAAACAAGTCATTATCAGCGCTAAGAAATCTTACGAGTTAAACGCTCCCTATCTTTTAGAAAGAGAAAGCGGCCTTTTTTCACCCCTTTTTGGCATTCATAACGCTTTTTTAACGCTGCAAACCCCTTATATTTTTTTTATCGCCATAGATGCGCCTTTAGTGTCCTTTGAAAGCATTAAAACTCTTTGTGGGATTCAAAACTTTAGCGTAGTCTATGCTAAAAGCCCTACAAAAGAGCATTATTTGATTTCTTTGTGGCACAAAAGCGTCCTTAACGCTCTTAATTACGCTCTTAAAACGCAAAATTATCGCTTGAGCGATCTTATGAAAAATGCCTCTTCAATCGCTATCCATTTTGATAAAGAAGAAGAGTTTTTAAACCTCAACACCCTAAAAGACTATGAATTAGCCGTTCAAATTTTAAAAGAGAGGGCAAATGGCTGAAGAAGAAAAGACCGAACTCCCTAGCGCGAAAAAAATCCAAAAAGCCAGAGAAGAAGGCAATGTGCCTAAGAGCATGGAAGTGGTGGGGGTTTTGGGGTTATTGGCTGGGCTAGTGAGTATTTTTATTTTTTTTATATGGTGGGTGGATGGCTTTAGCGAAATGTATCGCCATGTGTTGAAAGATTTTTCCCTAGATTTTAGCAAAGAAAGCGTTCAAGAGCTGTTTAACCAGCTGGCTAAAAACACTTTTTTATTGCTTTTACCCATTTTAATCATTTTAATGGTGGTGGCGTTTTTATCCAATGTCTTGCAATTTGGCTGGCTCTTTGCCCCTAAAGTCATTGAGCCTAAATTTTCTAAAATCAACCCTATCAATGGCGTCAAAAACCTTTTTTCTTTAAAAAAGCTCCTTGATGGGAGTTTGATCACTTTAAAAGTTTTTTTAGCTTTTTTTCTGGGGTTTTTTATTTTTTCCTTATTTTTAGGGGAATTAAACCATGCGGCTCTTTTGAATTTGCAAGGCCAGTTGTTGTGGTTTAAAAGCAAGGCGTTATTACTCATTTCTTCGCTTTTGTTTTTATTTTTTGTCTTGGCTTTTGTGGATTTAGTCATCAAACGCCGCCAATACACTAACTCTTTAAAAATGACTAAACAAGAAGTTAAGGACGAATACAAACAGCAAGAAGGAAACCCAGAAATCAAAGCCAAAATCCGCCAAATGATGGTAAAAAACGCCACGAATAAAATGATGCAAGAAATCCCCAAAGCCAATGTCGTGGTTACTAACCCTACCCATTATGCCATCGCTCTCAAATTTGATGAAGAACACCCTGTGCCGGTGGTGGTGGCTAAAGGCACGGACTATTTAGCCATTAGGATTAAGGGCATCGCTAGAGAGCATGACATAGAAATTATAGAAAACAAAACGCTCGCTAGAGAGCTTTATAGGGATGTGAAATTAAACGCCGCCATACCAGAAGAATTGTTTGAAGCGGTGGCGATTGTCTTTGCTCAAGTGGCTAAATTAGAGCAAGAACGCCAAAAACAAAAGATCATCAAACCTCTTTAAGATTTTTTAAACCCGCTTTTAAGCCCCAAAAAGACACTCAATCAAAGACACTCAAAAAACTTTAGCTATCCCTACTTGAGCTTTAAATTTGATGCTCCAAACGCCTTAAAGTGTTATGCACATATTCTAAAAGCCACCCTAACAAGCCTAAAAAGTAAAAACCCAACCGCATGCCATAATATTCTTTAGTTTGAATGAACATGCTAGAACACAGCACCACCACGCTAAGCCCCACGATCAAAATAAGCGTGTTAGCGTATTCATACAACCCAAAAAGGCGTTTGTGATAGATTAAAACCAGTATCAATAAAATAAGAGCGAGTGTAAAAAGGGAAAAATCCACGCAATCAGACACGCTTAAAAATCTAAAACTCTGTAAAGAAGAAGCAAAAACCCACACGACGCAAATATTCATAGAAGGCAAGAAGGATTGCTTCATGCTAGCCCCTAAAAAACGCCACAATAAAGTCGCTAACAGCGCAAAATAGAAAATATAAAGCACCATTAAAGAATCTTTAACAGGAAAATTCCAAGCGTAAAAAGAAAGGCATAATATCCCTACGCACGCGCATTTTTGGCGCGTGAGGGTGAAAGGCTTTACAATAAGCACAAGCAGATAAATTAAAGAAACGCCTATTAACCCCAAGTAATCTAATTTGACAATGAAATCATAAACATGGTTTTCAAACAAAAAAAACAATTGCGAAAAATCATCGCTGAAATGCGAAAACAACAAAGTTTCCACATTGAACAAAAACAACAAAAAAAACAATGAAGAAAAAACGACTTTATGCGTGTGTATTTTTTGATAAAAATTCATCTACAACCTAATCATTGCCTAATCATTCTTGCTGAAGAAACTATCAATGCCATCAGCAATGCCCTTAGCCAAGATTTTTTGATACGGTTTGCTTTGGATGCGTTTAGATTCTATCGCATGGGAATTATAACCAATTTCTATTAAAATTGAAGGCATTAAAGCCCCGGCTAACACCCAAAAAGGCCCCTCTCTCACGCCCCCATCCACCACATCAGGGTAATTTTTGCGGATACTTTGGAGCATGCCGTATTGCACATCAATCGCCAGTTTGTTAGAAACAATCAATCGCTGCGTGTTTAATGAATTTAAAAGCAAGCTTTTAGAAAAATAATCCATCAAATTCACATCGTCTTTATTTTCTTGCTCAGCCACTTTCCTAGCCCTTTCGCTCCTTGCGGTGGATAAAAAATAAGTTTCTATGCCATGAGCGTTAGAGGTGGAGCGTTTAGGGATGGAATTGGCATGCACTGAGATGAATAAATCCGCGCTTTTTTTATTGGCTAATTCCGTGCGGGCCACTAAATCAATATAAATGTCCTTATCCCTTGTCAATAAAACGCTATAGCCTCTTTTTTTAAGCTCTTTATGCAAAAACTTCACCACTTCTAAAACAATGTCTTTTTCACACACTGAATTCGCGCTCATCGCCCCGCAATCTTTCCCCCCATGCCCAGCGTCTAAAACGATCTTTTTGTGTTTTTTGCGCTTGGTTTTGATGAAAGTATCATTTTTTTCTGCTATAAAAACTTGGTTCTTACTCTCATTTTCTGCTTCTTTTTTAGGAATCTCTTTTTTAGCGTTTCTTTCGTTCAATGGAGAATGCGCGTGTTTTGAGCGCGCATGCTTAGTTGGCGTTTTCTCTTTAATCTCTTTAGCCTCTTTTTTAATAGATTTAGGGGCGGGTTTAGGTGTGGGGTGTTTTAGCGTCCGGTGTTTGGGTGGTTTTGGTGCCATTTGATGCCTTGTTAAGGGCTTTTTCTCCACGATAGAAACATAGAGCTTGTCTTTAAGGATTTTAACTTCATAAGTCATCTTAGGGGCATGGCTAATGACCACTCGCGCTAATTTAGGGCTAAATTGCGCGATCGTGATGGACGATTGTTTAGAAAATTGGTAATGCTTTTTAGGAATGGTTAAAATGGCTTCTAATTCCAAATAACTCTTGAAATTTTTGAGCGAAACTTCTTTGAATTTTTTAATTTCTTGATTGAACGAGATTTTAACACTGCTAGAGCCAAAAGGCACAATGTTGGTAATTTTAAGGGTTGTAGCATAAGCAAAATGCAACCAAAAAAGACATGCAACAACCCCTAACCTCACAAGCACTACAAATTAACCCTCTGTAAGCTCTTTAATCAATTCATGCACGCTGATAATCTTATCCACTCTATAGCCGTTAGCCCCGGTAAAATAAAGCCCCTCTTCTCTGTTCCCTAAATAACTGCGCCCCAATCCATCAGCGATGCAATAGCCCACCTTTTTAGCCTCTTCACCCCTGTTACAAGGTGCTACACAATTGCTCACGCATGCGATTTTGGGTGCATTACCCTCTTCAATGCGTTTGATCACCCCAGTATTAATAGCCCTAGCCGGATAGCCTACAGGCGATTTAATGAGTAAAATATCTTCTTTGTTGAGCGTGGGCAAAAGATCGGCATACACTTTAGCGTCGCATTCTTTCGTTCCTAAAAAACGAGTTGCCATTTGCACCCCACTCGCTCCAAGACTTAACATGGTGTCTATATCTTTTCTATCCCAAATCCCCCCAGCAGCGATGATAGGGATATTCCCCCATTCTTTAGAAGCTTCCACGACTTTAGGCACTAAGTTTTCTAATCGGAATTCTTCTTTGAAACAATCTTCGTATTTGAAGCCCTGATGCCCCCCACTCAAAGGCCCTTCCACAATAAACGCGTCCGGGATTCTTTTATACCGATCGCTCCACCTTTTACAAAGGATTTTTAAAGCCTTCGCTGAAGAAATAATAGGGATGAGCGCCACATCGCTAAAATCCTTAGCGAATTCAGGCATGTTGGTGGGCAAGCCAGCCCCTGTAATGATAATATTCGCTCCCGCTTCACAAGCGTCCCTTAAAACACGACCATAGTCATTGATAGCGTATAAAATATTCGCTCCTAAAGGCTTGTTCCCGCAAATCTTCCTAGCGTTTGCAAAAATCTCATTCAACGCTTTTTTGGAGTAAAAATTCAAGGCTTCAAAGGGTTTTTTAGCCACAATCCTTTCTACAAAACGCATGTTTTTATAATAACCAGTCCCTACGGCTGAAATCACTCCTAAAGCCCCTTCTTTGGCAACATTTCCAGCTAGTTCATCCCAGCTAATCCCCACACCCATTCCCCCTTGAAAGATAGGGAATTTTATGGTGTGCTTACCGATTTTTAGCGGTTTGAGTGTTGATACCATAGCTCTTTCCTTAATATTAGTTAATATTTAATTTCATAAATCTTTTCTTACCAAGCTGTATAACATAATTTCCTTTAACAAAACGATAACTCTCATCTTTTACCACTTCTTGATTAATCTTTACCCCTCCCCCTTGAATATCGCGCCTGGCTTGTGAAGTGGATGGGCAAAAGCCAATCTGTTTTAAAACATCTAAAACCCCAACCCCCTCATCAAAATCGCTCTCTGATAAAATTTCAGGCAAAAGGTTTGCACTAAACACTTTAGAAAATTGCTCTTTAGCCTTGAATGCTTGATCATTGTCATAATAACGAGCCACGATTTCACTAGCGAGATCTTCTTTAACGGCTTTAGGGTGCAGGGTTTGATTTAAAATACCATGTTTTAAGTCTTCAATTTCTTCTAAAGTCTTAGCGCTCAAAAGGGTGTAGTAGCACCACATGAGATCATCGCTCACGCTCATGATCTTCCCAAACATCGCATTAGGCTCTTCAGTGATCCCCACATAATTCCCCAAGCTTTTACTCATTTTTTGCACCCCATCAAGCCCCTCTAATAAAGGCATGGTGATGATTGATTGCTCTTTATTCAAGCCATAAGCTCGTTGCAAAAAACGCCCCACCAGCAAATTAAACTTTTGATCATTGCCCCCAAGCTCAATATCCGCATCCATCGCTACTGAATCATAGCCTTGCAACAAAGGGTATAAAAATTCCACAATGCTAATGGGGCGGTTTTCTTTATAGCGTTTAGCAAAATCATCCCTTTCTAGCATTCTAGCGACTGAAAACTTCGCGCACAATTCTATCATGCCCTTTGCGCCTAAAGTATCCAACCAAGTGGAATTAAAGCACACTTCGGTGTGTTTTTGATCTAAAATTTTATAGATTTGCTCTTCATAAGTTTTAGCGTTTTCTAAGACTTGCTCCCGGTTTAAGGGTTTCCTCGTTTCATTTTTACCCGTGGGATCGCCTATCATAGCGGTAAAATCCCCAATCAAAAACTTAACCCTAGCCCCATATTGCTGCAATAAAGCTAATTTTTGAATCAATACCGTATGCCCTAAATGCAAATCTGGAGCGGTAGGATCAAACCCGGCTTTAACGATAAAGCGTTCATTGGTTTCATAATATTTTCTCACCAATTTTTCAATATATTCCAATCCAATGATTTCATTAGCGCCTCTAGCGATCTCTTTTAAGGCGATACTGATTTTTTGTTCCATGTTCATTCCTTAATTAGGGCTTATTATAATTCATAAGCATCATCCAGACTGGATAATTCTACAATCCTATCTTGATATTTGCGATTGATTAAGGCTCTGATCCAATCCGCCTTATCCGTAGCTATTTCAAAACTCACTTCACAATGGCTAGAATACTTGTCTTTATAGCCTAAGTAAGACACGCCCACAATATTGCATTCATTCCTGTTTAAAAAAGTCAATAAACTCGCTAAAACCGACTTTTTTTCGCCTAAATAAAACATCATTTTATAAATCGTTCGATCCCGCTTGTGCCATTCTATATAAACCATCGGCACTTTAGCATCCACTTCTGCCATCGCTTTTTTGCAAAATTTATGGTGTGCAATCGCTTTTGGATCTTTTAAATCCGTTACAATCGCAATGATTTCATCGCCATATTTAGGATAACAACAATCATTCAACAACACCTGTTTGATTTCTAAAGCGTTGCTTGAACAAACGCTAAAATGTTCTAATTCCTTACACTGCCACTGCCGGTTTGGGGTTAAAAAATTCAAAACGTTGGTTTTAAAACCCAAATACCTTAAACCTCGAGTCCATAAACTCATCTCTTGGTATTCTAAAATCGCATCTTCTTTTAAAGAAAACACCTTATTTTCAATTTCTTCAGTGAGTTTGGCTAAATTTTCAAAGCTTTTCATCGCTTCTGTTAAGGTGGTTTCCACCCCACAATCTGTTAATTTTTCTTCAAAGTTTTTATAATCTTTCAAATCCACATCTTCAAAAACAGAGCGCCCAAAAAAAGTCGCTAATATATTGATCATGCTCTTAGTGTCAATTTCTTTCAAGCGGTTTCTTCTTTGGATGCGCAAATGGTTTTTAGCCTTAGAAGTTTTAAGCTGATCCATCCAAATGAAACGAGGTATTACTTTATCGCCTTTAACGATTTTAACCACATCCCCACTTCTTAATTCTTGATTGAGTAAGGCTTTTTTACTATTGATATAAGCGTCCGTGGCTTTATCGCCTAAATCGCTATGCACCATGTAAGCAAAATCTAAAGCAATCGCTCCCACCGGTAAGGTGTAAGTGTCCCCATGGGGCGAAAAAACGACAATGTCTTCACGATACAAATCGTTCTTAGCGAGTTCGTAAAATTCCTTAGGGTCGTTTTTCAAATCGCTGTCATGGTATTTAAAATTTTGCAACCATCTCATGCCCTCATGATGATCTTCATTATCCACGCCCCCAGCTTTATACTTCCAGTGGGCTGAATTACCATACTCCGCCCCCATATGCATATCAAAGGTGCGAATCTGCACTTCATAAACAGAAGATTCATCAAAAATGGTCGTGTGTATCGTCTTATAGCCATTTTCTTTGGGCAAAGCGATGTAATCTTTAAAACGAGAAACAATGGGTTTGAAATTTAAATGGATGATCCCTAAAACCTTATAGCAATCAATCGGGTTTTTCAATAAAATCCTGATGGCTAACAAGTCCAAAATTTCATCAATATTAACCGCACCTTTTCGTTGCATCTTAAGATAGATAGAATAAGGGCGCTTCACCCTTGTAACGAGTTTAAAATCCGAATGGCTAAACCCGCTATCAAAAAGTTTTTTTTCTAACTTGCTTGCAAAAGCGTTGAGTTTTAAGAGTAAAGACTGCTTGTTTTTGTGCAAATATTCCTTGATATTTTTATACTCTTCTGGATAAATATAATAAAAGCTCTTATCTTCTAATTCATTTTTGATTGAAGACATGCCCAATCGGCTCGCTATGGGGGCATACACCGCTAGAGTTTCTTTAGAAATACGCACTTGCTTGTCATGAGGCAAGGCGTCTAAGGTGAGCATGTTGTGCAACCTGTCGCTAATCTTTACCACTAAGGCTCTTGGATCTTGTATCGCGCTAATTAGGATCTTTCTAAAAGTGAGCGCTGAAACCACCATTCTGGGATCTTGAGCGCTCACTCCTAACTCTTCTTTCCTGATTTCAGTGATTTTGGTGAGCGCATCCACTAAATTAGCCACATCTTGCCCAAATTCTTGCTCAATGGTTTCAATTTTACAGGGCGTGTCTTCTACCACATCATGCAAAAGCGCCGCACACACCATCGCCTCATCGCCCCCACAAAACGCTACCAAGCTTGCCACACAAATAGGATGGACAATATAAGGTTCTCCGCTTTTTCTGTATTGCCCCTTATGGCTTTTGGTCGCTAAATTTAGGGCGTTTTCAATTTTGGGCGTGAAATCAATTAAAGTCCTTAAGATTTCAATGCCGCCCTTTGGGGTCGTAACTTTTTTAATAACATCAAGAATCCGTAAGAATCCGATATCAACGGATTTATCAATTTCGTTCATCTATCCTGTCTATATCAATTTTCCCTTCAGCGATTTCTCTAATGGCAATATCCACTAATTTATGACGCTTAGGGTCCATATTCACTAAAGTTTTGGCTCCGGCGTTTAATTGCTTCACACGAGCGAAAACTAAATTATCTAGCATGTAGCGGTCGTTCCCAATATTTTTTAAGGCTTGAGCGACTAAACTCTCCGTTCTCTCTTTTTTCAAACTGATCCTTTTATTTTAGAGTTCTATCAAATTTTAAAGGGCTTATTTTACCATAGAAAATACGCCTTGTTGGTGCTTGATCACTTGCAATAAATTCCCTTTTTTGAACATGTTACACACCACAATAGGGAGCTTATTGTCTTTAGCTAAAGAAATAGCGGTATCATCCATCACTTCAATATCCCCTATCAAGGCATCGTTATAGCTTAAGGTGTCTAATTTTTTAGCGTCTTTAAACTTGTTAGGGTCTTTATCGTAAATGCCATCCACTTTAGTCGCTTTAATGATTAAATCCGATCCGATTTCAATCGCTCTTAAAGTGGCAGCCGTATCCGTAGTGAAAAACGGGTTTCCCGTGCCTGCGCCAAAAATCACCACCCTACCCTTTTCTAAATGCCTGATCGCTTTTCTGTAAATGTAACTTTCACAAATCTCTTTGATTTCAATCGCGCTTTGCACTCTTGTGTCTAAGCCGATATGCTCTAAAGCTTCTTGCATGGCTACTGCATTAATCACGGTGGCTAACATGCCCATATAATCCCCACTGGTGCGCCTGATAATCCCCCCTTGAGCCGCACTAACCCCCCTAATGATATTGCCTCCACCAATCACAATACCCACTTCAATAGCGTTTTCCACTAAGCTTTTGATCTCTTTAGCGATGTGATCTAACACATGAATGTCAATCCCAAACTGGTTATCCCCAGCTAACGCTTCCCCAGAAAATTTCACCAAAACCCGTTTGTTTTTTATTTTTGCTTGCATGATCCCTTCTTAATCAGTTAATAAAACTTTAATAAAACTTATGATTGTAACCTAATCTTGCTTAAAAACACCCTTTCTGAATTTTTAAGCCTCTGTTCTTGGCGGATAACTAAAAGCGCTTGGGTTTTTGAATGCGTTTGAATAACAATTCACGATAGAACGCTTTAAGGCCTGATTGTTCTTTTTTGCCTAAAGTGTAGTAAATTTTTTGCAAGTAGTTCAGGATGTCTTGGCGTTTTAAGTTGGTTTTTAGAGCGGCTTCTTTAAGGATGTAGTAAGGGATTTTTGTTTTTTTATGTTTGAAAGCTAAAGACAAGCGCTTGTAAAAATCCTTGTTTTGGTAATAACACAAACGCCCAAAAACAAACGGCAAGCGTTTTTTTTCATACCAAAGAGCGGCTAAATCTATAAAGTCTTTTTTAGGGTTAGAATAGTAAAACTGCAGCGCTTTATTGCCAATTAACACTTCGCCCTTTAACCCTAGCGCTTGAGAGAGGGCGTTTGAAGAGGCGCTTTCTTTATCAAAAGCGTTTTTTTTTGTATCCACAACCAGCACGCTTAAAACTTCCTTATAAGCGACAATGCCTAGAGAATGGGGATGGAGAGCGAATGAATAGCCAGCGATAGAAGAAATAAACCCCGCATCAATACGCCTGAACAAAAAACTCTCATTGAGTTTGGAAGGGTAGGTTTTTTTAAGCCGTAAAAATTGTTTGAAATAACAAGGGGTGGGGTAGGATTTAATAAACACGTCAAAAGGGAGCATGTTTAAATAATCAATTTTACCAAAACGCACTTAAAATCCTTTTTTGTATCGCATGGTAGCTAAAGTTTCTTACAACTTAACTAAAAGTAAAAAGAGTTTTGTTATCATGGGGCAAATGATTAGGGCATTAGCAAATAATGCTATTTAAAAAAGGAGAAATGATGAAAGATTTTTTAGAAGATTATAAAAAAAGCGTTTTAGAAAGAGAAAGCGAGGGTATCCCGCCGCTCCCTTTAAACGCTAAACAAGTGGAGGCTGTCGTTGAGATTTTGATGAAAGATCCTACAAACGCCGCTTTCGCTAAAGAATTACTCATTCACAGAGTGAGCCCTGGGGTTGATGAGGGGGCGAAAGTGAAAGCGGAATTTTTAGCCAAATTGTCTCAAAAAGAACTAGAATGCGCCCATATTAGCGCTTTAGAGGCGACCACTCTTTTAGGCACGATGCTTGGGGGGTATAATGTAGAGCCTCTGATTATAGGCTTAGAAAGTCAAGACAAGAACATCGCCAAAGAGAGCGCGAAAGCTTTAAAAACCACTCTTTTAGTCTATGGATCGTTTGATAAAATCGCTGCAATGAGTAAAACTAACGCTTTGGCTAAAGAGGTGCTAGAGTCTTGGGCGAACGCCGAATGGTTTTTGAATAAAGAGCCTTTGAATGAATGCATTGAAGCGTGCGTGTTTAAGATTGATGGCGAAACCAATACCGATGATTTAAGCCCAGCGAGCGATGCTTTCACACGAAGCGATATTCCTTTACACGCCAAAGCCATGCTCAAAAACAGGATTGAAAATTACGAACAACGCATCAAAGCCATTAAGGCTAAAGGCGTTCCTGTAGCGTATGTGGGCGATGTGGTCGGCACAGGAAGCTCTAGAAAAAGTGCAACAAACTCTATCATGTGGCATTTTGGTAAGGACATTCCTTTTGTGCCTAATAAAAGGAGTGGGGGCATTGTGATTGGGGGGGTGATCGCTCCGATTTTCTTTGCGACTTGTGAAGATAGTGGGGCATTACCCATTGTGGCTGATGTTAAGGATTTAAAAGAGGGCGATACGATTAAAATCTACCCTTATAAAGGCGAAATCACGCTGAATGATAAAGTGGTTAGCACCTTCAAGCTAGAGCCTGAAACTTTATTAGATGAAGTCAGGGCTTCTGGGCGTATCCCTTTAATCATTGGTAGGGGTTTGACGAATAAAGCGCGTAAATTTTTAGGGCTAGGCGAATCTGAAGCGTTTAAAAAGCCATCCGCTCCTAAAAGCGACGCCAAAGGCTACACTTTAGCCCAAAAAATTGTAGGCCATGCTTGTGGGGTAAAAGGGATCTTACCTGGCACTTATTGTGAGCCAAAGGTTACCACCGTGGGCAGTCAAGACACCACAGGGGCGATGACTAGGGATGAGGTTAAAGAATTAGCGAGTTTGAAATTTGATGCACCTTTTGTGTTGCAGAGTTTTTGCCATACCGCCGCTTACCCAAAGCCTAGCGATGTGAGTTTGCATGCAACCTTGCCTAGCTTTATCACTCAAAGAGGCGGTGTGGCGTTGCATCCAGGCGATGGCGTGATTCATACATGGCTAAACCGCATGGGATTACCTGACACTTTAGGCACAGGGGGGGATAGCCACACTCGTTTCCCTTTAGGCATTAGTTTCCCGGCAGGGAGCGGGTTAGTCGCTTTTGCAGCGGTTACAGGCACGATGCCCTTGAACATGCCAGAATCCGTATTAGTGCGTTTTAAAGGGGAAATGAATCCTGGGATCACCTTAAGGGATTTAGTGAATGCGATCCCTTATTATGCCATTAAAAAAGGGTTACTCACGGTGGAGAAAAAGGGTAAAATCAATGTCTTTAACGGGCGTATTTTAGAGATTGAAGGCTTGCCTGATATTAAAATGGAGCAGGCTTTTGAACTAAGCGATGCGAGCGCAGAAAGGAGTGCGGCTGCTTGCGTGGTGCGTTTGAATAAAGAGCCGATGATTGAATACTTGAAATCCAATATCAAGCTTATTGATGAGATGATTGCGAGCGGTTATGAAGACAAAGAGACTTTGAAAAAACGCAGAGATGCGATGCAAGCTTGGGTGGATAATCCGGTATTGTTAGAGCCAGATAGTAACGCTCAATACGCCGCTGTCATTGAAATTGATGTGGCAGAAATCACTGAGCCTATTTTGGCATGCCCTAATGACCCTGATGATGTCGCTACTTTGAGCGAAGTTTTAGCGGATACGACCGGCAAAAGACCCCACGCTATTGATGAAGTGTTTATTGGCTCTTGCATGACGAATATTGGGCATTTTAGAGCCTTTGGCGAAATCGTTAAAAACGCTCCTCCCAGTCAAGCACGCCTTTGGGTAGTGCCACCCAGTAAAATGGATGAACAAGAGCTTATTAATGAGGGCTATTATGCGATTTTTGGGGCTGCCGGAGCAAGGACTGAAGTCCCAGGCTGTAGCTTGTGCATGGGCAATCAAGCGAGGGTTAGGGATAATGCGGTCGTCTTTTCTACTTCCACACGGAATTTTGATAATCGTATGGGTAGAGGGGCTAAAGTGTATTTAGGCAGCGCAGAGCTTGGGGCGGCGTGTGCTTTACTAGGGAGAATCCCCACTAAAGAAGAATATATGAATTTAGTGAGCGAAAAGCTAGAGAGCCAAAAAGACAAGATCTATCGCTACATGAACTTTAACTTAATGGAGAATTTCAGGCTCTAGTTTTGTTTTCATTAAAAGGGGCGATCCCTTTTATTTAGCTGTGGCTGAGTGTTGGAAGAGGATAAAAAGGAGAGTGGTGGTGAAAAAAATCATTGTGAGTTGGTGTGTAGCGTTGGCTTGTTTAAGCGCGGATCCAATGCAAGCCAATGAAGCGATCAGTAATGCGGATTTGATTAAAGAAATAAGGGACTTAAAAAAAATCATCAGTGCGCAAAACACTGAGATTAACCAATTAAGAAAAGTGCAAGAAGTCTTATCTGGGCAATTAGGGGATATGCGTAAGGATATATTAAGCACTAGAGATTATTGCATTAGCTTAAGGCCTTATATCTATAATTGGCGCTAGGGGATAATCAAAACATGAAAGCATGCGCCATTCAATCCTTTGATGCAATCCTTTAATGGTTGAGAAATTAAAGTTGGTTGAAAAATTAAAGTTGTGGGGTTTGGCTCTCGCTCTGTGTCCATGTAATGGGGATTTTATAGAGTTTAAATCTCCAAAAACGCGTTTAACGCCTTAAAAAAGTCCTCTTGTTGGAGGGGTGAGATTAGTTTTCTCATTAAATATTCTATAATAAAATTTTAGGAAATTCAGTTTAAAAGATATTAAAAAATGCCATACGCCTTAAGAAAAAGATTTTTCAAACGCCTTGTGCTGATTGTTTCAACTTTTTGCGCGATAAGCTTGAACGCTAAAAGCTATCTGTTTTCCCCTTTGCCCCCAGCGCACCAGCAAATCATTAAGACAGAGCCTTGCTCTTTGGAATGCTTGAAAGACTTGATGCTGCAAAATCAAATCTTTTCTTTTGTTTCTCAATACGATAACAACAACCAAGATGAGAGTCTTAAAACTTATTACAAAGACATACTCAATAAACTCAACCCTGTATTCATCGCTTCTCAAACTCCAGCTAAAGAAAGCTATGAGCCTAAGATTGAATTAGCGGTTTTATTGCCTAAAAAGGTGGTGGGGCGTTATGCGATTTCGGTGATGAACACCCTTTTAGCGTATTTGAACACCAGAAATAACGATTTCAATATCCAAGTCTTTGACAGCGATGAAGAAAGTCCTGAAAAATTAGAGCAAACCTATAAAGAAATTGAAAAAGAAAAATTCCCTTTTGTGATAGCCTTATTGACTAAAGAGGGCGTGGAAAATTTGCTCCAAAACACCACCATTAGCACCCCTACTTATGTGCCTACGGTGAATAAAGCGCAATTAGAAAATCATACTGAGCGTTCTTTAAGCGAGCGCTTGTATTTTGGGGGGATTGACTATAAAGAGCAATTAGGCATGCTCACGGCTTTCATTAGCCCTAATTCACCCGTGATTGAATACGATGATGATGGCCTAATAGGCGAACGCTTGAGGCAAATCACGGAGTCTTTAAACATTGCAGTCAAACACCAAGAAAATATTTCTTACAAGCAAGCCACCAGTTTTTCTAAAAATTTTAGAAAAAATGATGCGTTTTTTAAAAATTCTACCTTGATTTTAAACACCCCTACCACTAAAAGCGGTCTAATCCTTTCTCAAATAGGGCTTTTAGAATACAAGCCCTTTAAAATCCTTTCCACACAAATCAATTTCAACCCCTCTTTACTCTTACTCACCCAGCCTAAAGACAGAAAAAATTTATTCATTGTCAATGCCTTACAAAATAGCGATGAAACGCTTATAGAATACGCCTCCTTATTGGAGAGCGATTTAAGGCATGATTGGGTGAATTATTCCAGCACGATAGGGTTAGAGGTGTTTTTAAACACGCTAGATCCGCATTTTAAAAAATCTTTTCAAGAGAGTTTAGAAGACAATCAGGTCCGTTACCACAATCAAATCTATCAGGCTTTGGGGTATTCTTTTGAGCCGATAAAAAATGGAAGCGAAACAAAAAAAGAATAATATTTAGATAATTATTTGAATACTTTCATTTTTAATGGGTTTTTAATAAAATTGGAGTATGATGCGAGCGAAAATTAAACAAAGGTTATTCTGTGTTAAAATTTCAAAAATTACCTCTATTGTTTGCTTCCATTCTTTATAATCAAAGCCCTTTGTTGGCTTTTGACTATAAGTTTAGCGGGGTAGCAGAATCCTTTTCTAAAGTGGGGTTTAACCATTCCAAACTCAATTCCAAAGAAGGCATTTTCCCTACAGCCACTTTTGTAACCGCCACGATCAAGCTTCAAGTTGATTCCAACCTGCTCCCTAAAAGCATTGAAAAACACAGCTTAAAAATAGGCGTTGGCGGGATTTTAGGAGCGCTCGCTTATGATTCTACAAAAACGCTCATCGACCAAGCCACGAATCAAGTCTATGGATCAGAACTTTACTACTTCATAGGGCGTTGGTGGGGTTTTTTAGGGAACGCTCCTTGGAAAGACTCTCGCATAGAATCTGACGCTCACACTCGTAATTATGTCTTGTATAATTCCTATTTATTTTATTCTTATGGCGATAAATTCCATTTAAAACTAGGGCGCTATCTCTCTAACATGGATTTTATGAGCGGTTATACAGAGGGTTTTGAAGTAGAATATAAAATCAAACCTAAGGTGTCGTTAAAATGGTTTAGCTCTTTTGGGAGGGCTTTAGCTGCGGGGCAATGGATACGAGATTGGTATGCCCCTCTTGTAACTGAAGATGGCAGAAAAGATGTTGATTATGGCATCCATGCGGTGCAACTCTATTTTTCTAGCAAGCATGTTCAAGCCACGCCCTTTTTTTATTTTTCACCTAAAACTTACGAAGCGCCCGGGATTAAAATCCATATTGATAGCAACCCGAAATTTAAAGGTTTAGGGTTACGATCTCAAACCCTTATCAATGTGATTTTCCCTGTTTATGCTAAAGATTTATACGATGTGTATTGGCGTAACTCTAAGATTGGCGAGTGGGGTTCATCGCTTTTAATCCACCAACGCTTTGACTACAACGAATTTAACTTTGGCTTTGGTTATTACCAAAATTTTGGCAACGCTAACGCAAGGATTGGCTGGTATGGTAACCCGATCCCTTTTGACATAAGAAGTAACAGCGTTTATGGTTTGATTTTTAGTAACGCTGTTACCGCAGACTCTGTTAGCGGATATGTCTTTGGTGGGGGGGTGTATAGAGAGTTTTTATGGGGTATTTTAGGCAGATACACTTACGCCACCAGAGCGAGCGAAAGATCCATTGACTTGCACTTGGGTTATAAATGGGGTTTTTTTGCTAGCGTTGATGTGAATTTACAATACTATGCGGTGAGCATGCACACTGGCTATAAGACTAATGATCTCACTAGCCCTTTTGATAAAGCCTTTAAGGCGAACACACAAGACAGGAGCAATCTCATAGTGAGTTTGAAATTCTTTTTTTAAACCCTATCAATTAGGCCCCTATCAATTAGGCTTAGTAGAATTGAGCCATTGTTTTTGGAAATCAATAGATTTTCTCAACTCGGCTTCTAGTTGGGCTAAAACATCTTTTAAGGGCTTAACATCAACCAAATTGTCTTGCTTGAAAGAATCCAGCTGTTTGTCAATTTGCAAAGCGGCATCTAGCGCGTCTTGGGGGAATACCGGATCGCCTAAAGCCTTTTTAATCGCTTCGCCGATTTCAATCGTTTCAGAGCCTTGATGATCTTTTAAGTTAGGATTATTTTCTTTATCCTTAGGTTTAGGCTCTAAGATCAAGCGCAAATGTTTGATTTTTTCATGCAAATCGTTAAGATCTTTTAAGTGATCGGTGTTTCGCCCCCTATCCACCGCTTTTTCTAAAAGCTTATCGCTCAGGCTCACTAACTGATCGCTTAATTTAATGCTGTTAGCTTGAGCTTCTGTTACTTCATCAATATCAATCGCTGCTAAAGCGCTCACAAAATAAAAGGGCAACGCCCACCTTCTAAAACGAGAGAAAAACTTCTGCATTTACCTTCCTTAAATACGCTATAAAAATGATACTTTTTAATATGGTGGAGCTGTGGGGAATCGAACCCCAGTCCAAAAATCTTGTCCTAAACACAAACTTCTACAATGCTTAGAAAATTGGTTGGTTTTTTAGCCTTAAAACTAGCTCTGGTCCAACTTTCTAAAACCTTGAGGTAGTTTCAAGAGTTCTTGTTTCTTAGTTTAAAAGGCGAACCACCTTTTAAAAGCGTCTAGCTTAAGGTTATGGAGTGATCAAAACGCTAGAAATTCTAATCAGTCCAGCTCCAAAAGGAGATTAACTCACGCAACTCTAGCGTAAGCTGGAGCGTAATCTGCGTTGTTTACAGTTATTTTTGTTGCTGTTTTACAAGCAGCACTTGGCATGCTATCTGTGCGACAAGAAATCTGTCGAAATCCAAGTCAGCCCCATGATTTTTAAAAGCTTGGTTATTGTAACTAACTTTTATTAATGAGCGGCTAAAAATCATTGGCGCACAATATCAATATTTTCATCTTTAGGCTTAAAAACAAAGATTTCATTAGCAATGGTGGGGTTAATTTCTGTTTGAGAAAAAGTGATCGTAACGAGATTGTTCATGTCATCTTTAAATTCCAGCGAAAAAGGCTTGCCGTCTTTAAAAACCAAACGATAAGTGGTTTTGTTGATAGTCGTTTTAAAAGATCCGTCATCTTGCTTTTTTAAACGCTTGAGAATGGTGAAAAAATCCGTCTTGTCTTTTAAGGGCGTGATGGTCGCTTGAAACAAATTAGGCTCATAAACCACCACTTCTTTATCATTCATGTAAATTTCTTTTTTTAAAGGCTTTTCATAAACCCATAAAGCCCAATTAGGGGCTTTAGCCTTTAAAACCCCGTAATAAACTAAAGGCTTTTCACTTTTTAAAACCTGCTTGAAATGCGCGCTAAAACTTTGCAAATGCTGCAAAACCTCTTCTTCTTTAGAAAGGGTTGGAGGATTTTTAGCATGAGCAACGCTCATAAAAACCAAAACCATTACAATCTTTAAAAAAACTTTCATTATTCAAACCTTAAAACAATCTCTCATCTTTAATAAAACCCTTTATTTTACAAGACTTTTATTTTATCCATGCTAAAATGGGATTAAAAACTGACGCTTTAATAAAATAAATGAGATTGAAGCACTCTTAAAAGGTTAGCACCACCATGATAAAAGCAATCATTGGAAAAATCATTGGCACCAGAAACGATCGCTGGATCAAACAATACAAAAAACAAGTCCTAGCTATCAACGCCTTAGAGCCTGCTTATGAAAAAATGAGCGATGTTGAATTACAAAACGCTTTTGAAGAATTAAAAAAACGAGTGCGATCCGTAGAAAAAGATTTGCAAGAAAAAACCCTTTTAGAAGTTTTACCAGAAAGTTTTGCTATCACTAGAGAAGCGAGCAAAAGGATCTTAAAGATGCGCCATTTTGACGTGCAACTCATTGGGGGCATGGTCTTAAACGATGGCAAAATCGCTGAAATGAAAACCGGGGAGGGTAAGACTTTAGTCGCTACTTTAGCGGTGGCTTTGAACGCTTTAAAGGGCGAGAGCGTGTATGTAGTAACCGTTAATGATTACCTAGCCCATAGGGACTCTAAAGAAATGGAGCCGTTGTATCAATTTTTAGGTTATAGCGTAGGCACGATCACTGCGAGCGTGCGCGATGATGATGAACGCTTAGAAATTTATTCTAAAGACATTGTTTATGGCACTAATAATGAATTTGGCTTTGATTATCTAAGGGATAACATGAAATATTCTTTAGAACATAAGGTGCAAAAATCCCATGCGTTCGCTATTGTTGATGAGGTGGATTCCATTTTAATTGATGAAGCCAGAACCCCTTTAATCATTTCAGGGCCTGTGGATAGGCGCATGGAAAATTACAACAAGGCTGATGAAGTCGCTAAAAGCATGCAAGTGGAAACCGATTTCACCATAGACGAAAAAAACCGCGCGATTTTGATCACTGAAGAAGGGATTAAAAAAGCCGAAAACCTCTTTGGCGTGGATAATTTATACAAGATTGAAAACGCCGCCTTATCGCACCATTTAGACCAGGCTTTGAAAGCGAATTACCTCTTTTTTATTGATAAAGACTATATTGTAGCCAATAATGAAGTGGTGATTGTAGATGAATTTACCGGCCGCTTGTCTGAGGGGAGGCGCTTTAGTGAGGGCCTGCATCAGGCTTTAGAGGCTAAAGAGGGCGTGAGCATTAAAGAAGAGAGCCAAACCTTAGCCGATATTACTTTCCAAAATTATTTCAGGATGTTTTCTAAACTTTCAGGAATGACAGGCACGGCTCAAACCGAAGCCACAGAATTTTTAGAAATCTATAATTTAGAAGTGGTGTCTATCCCTACTAATCTAGCGATCAAGCGAAAAGATTTGAACGATTTGATCTATAAGAGTGAAAAAGAAAAATTTGACGCTGTGATCCTTAAAATTAAAGAATTACACGATAAAGGGCAGCCCGTTTTAGTTGGCACGGCTAGTATTGAAAAGAGTGAAACCTTGCACGCTTTACTCAAAAAAGAACGCATCCCTCACACCGTTTTAAACGCCAAACAGCACACCAAAGAAGCTGAAATCATCAAAGACGCTGGGCTTAAAGGGGCGGTTACGATTGCGACTAACATGGCAGGGAGGGGCGTTGATATTAAACTCACTGATGAAATTAAAGAGCTTGGGGGGCTGTATATCATTGGCACTGAAAGGCATGAGAGCCGCAGGATTGACAACCAATTAAGGGGGCGAAGCGGGCGCCAAGGCGATCCGGGAACAAGCCAATTTTATTTGAGTTTAGAAGACAATCTGTTACGCATTTTTGGGAGCGATAGGATTAAGGGGGTGATGGAAAAATTAGGGCTTAAAGACGGCGAACACATTGAATCAAAGCTTGTTACAAGAGCGGTGGAAAACGCGCAAAAAAAAGTGGAGAACTTGCATTTTGAAAGCCGTAAGCATTTGTTGGAATACGATGATGTGGCTAATGAGCAACGAAAAAGCGTGTATAAATTTAGAGATGAGTTATTAGATGCCACTTACGATATTGGCGCTAAAATCGCTGAAAACAGAGAATACGCGCTCCATCAAATCTTTTCTAAACTCAAAGCCTTTGACAATCAAAACCTGTCTAAAGAGGAACTTTTAGGGCTTAAAAACATCTTAAAAGAAGATTTTAACGCTCATGTTGAATTAGAAGATTTAGAAAAAGCCACTCCTATTGAAAACTTTGTCGCTGAAAAATTAAAAAGCGATTATGAAAACAAAATGAAAGTTTTGGATAGCGAACAAAGAAGCCGGATTGAACGCATCGTGTATTTGCAGATTTTAGACAACGCATGGCGAGAGCACCTTTACACAATGGATAATCTCAAAACCGGTATTAATTTAAGAGGCTATAACCAAAAAGACCCCCTTGTAGAATACAAAAAAGAGAGTTACAACCTTTTCTTAGAACTCATTGAAGACATTAAAATGGAAGCAATCAAAACCTTTTCTAAGATCCAGTTTGAAAATGAGCAAGATTCTAGCGATGCGGAGCGTTATTTGGATAACTTTAGCGAAGAAAGAGAGCATGAGAGCGTAACTTACCGCCATGAAGAAACTTTAGATGAAGATTTGAATGCGGCCATGAAAGCTTTCGCTAAAACCCCTAAAAGGAACGAGCCTTGCCCTTGTGGGAGCGGCAAAAAATATAAAGATTGTTGCGCTAAAAGCGGGCCTAAAAAGGGCTTATTTGCCAAATAGATCGTTGATTTTTTTCCTTATCAAGCGTTATTTGCGTTTTGATAAAAGCCAGCCATTTATTAGTATCACCGCTTTGTTGGCTTTTTTTGGCGTGGCGGTTGGCGTGATGGTTTTAATTGTGGCTATGGCGATCATGAACGGCATGAGTAAGGAATTTGAAAAAAAGCTTTTTGTGATGAACTACCCCTTAACGCTCTATACCACAAGCCCTTATGGGATCAGCGAAGAAGTGGTGCAAGCTTTAGAAAAAAAGTTCCCCAATTTGCTTTTTAGCCCCTATTTGCAAACTCAAAGCCTGATTAAAAGCGCGCATTCCATGAATGGTGGCGTGGTGTTTGGGGTTGATTTTTCTAAAGAAAGGCGCATCAATGAAGTTTTAAATGATGCTTTAAAAAACACCAATGAAAACGATCTTTTTAAAAACCCTTTTAATTTGATCGTGGGGAAAAGCTTGAGATACAGCTTGAATTTAGATCTCAACCAAAAAGCCGATTTGTTTTTCACCGAATTAGAGCCAACAGGCCTCACGCTCTCCCCTATCATGAAGCGTTTTACCATCAAAGGCGATTTTGATTCAGGGCTAAAATCTTATGACATGAGCTACATGTATTCTAGCCTTCAAGCCATAAGCGCGATCAGGAGATTGCCCTTAGGGCTTTATGATGGGGTGCATGTCTATTCTAAAACGCCCATGAAGGATATTGAAATTTTACGCAACGCTTTAAAAACCATCAACCACCATGGCATAGGCATTGAAGGGTGGTGGCAACAAAACGGGAATTTTTTCTCGGCTATGGAATTAGAAAAAAGAGCGTTATTCATTGTGCTCATGCTCATTATTTTAATGGCGTCTTTGAATATCATCAGCTCGCTTTTAATGGTGGTGATGAACAGGCGTAAAGAAATCGCCCTACTCTTTAGCATGGGGAGCAGCCAAAAAGAAATCCAAAAAACCTTTTTTTATTTGGGCAATATCATTGGTTTAGGCGGTGTGGCGCTTGGGGTGGTTTTAGCGTTTTTAAGCATGTATCTTTTAAGTGTGTTCCCTATCATCTCGCTCCCAGCGGATGTTTATGGCATTAACACCTTGCCTTTGGATCTGTCTTTAATGGATTTTATGCTCACTCTAATAGGCTCTGTGATTATCGTAGCGCTTTCTTCTTATTATCCGTCTAAAAAAGCTTCTCATATTGACGCTTTAAGCGTGTTAAGGAATGAATAAATTAAAAAATTAAATAATATTGAGATTAAATAAGGCTTTGAGTGTCTGTATTTGATTGACAAAAAAAATTTTATTCTCAAAATTAAAAAAAACAATAATATTATGCTAGTATTAAAGAACGACTTAGTTAAGAATTAACTTTGTAAGTCGGACTTCGTAGAAAAAAGGACGAAAGATGAACAGACTGATTAGACTCTCAAGATCTGTAAGAAAAAATTTTCTTTGAATGGTGTTGGCTTACTCTATTTAGAATTTTTTGTTTATACTAAGGGTTAAACATGAACTATAAAGTTGCATCCGCTAAAAATATCGCAACGCTTCTTTTTTTATTCTCTTCTCAAAGTCAAGCTTTTGATTTGGGTAAAATCGCTAAAATTAAAGCAGGTGCTGAAAGTTTCTCTAAAGTCGGTTTCAATAACAAACCTATCAACACTAATAAAGGGCTTTACCCTACCGAAACCTTTATGACGATCATGGCTTACATGCAAGTGGATTTTACGGAGCTCTTGCCCAAAAGCGCTACGGCTAACGGGCATCACTTAGACGGGAGTCTTGGGGGTTGGGGGGGTGCTGTTATTTTTGATAGCACTAAGGATTTCATTAACGAAGTTACAGGAAAACCCTATGGAGCTATGGCTTGGAACTATGTGGGCTATTGGGGCGGTCTTGTAGGGCAAAAACCATGGGCTAGTTGCGGGTTAGCCACAGGGAATTTGACCCAAGGCCAATACGATAAGATGACTCAAGCCCAAATGACACAATTGTCCAATCAAGAGGCTTTAGAGGCTTCCACTTGTGCAAAAACTTATGCCGATCACACCAGAAATTATGTGATTTATAACGCTTACTTGCGCTACAACTACAAAGATATTTTTGAAATTAGGGGCGGAAGATACGAATCCCCAGCGGATTATATGAGTGGTTACAACCAAGGCTTGGATATGACCTTAAACTTAGGGAATTTCAAATTCTGGTGGTTTAGCTCTTTTGGTCGTGGTTTTGCCTATAATGAATGGCTTTATAATTTCTATTCGCCTAAAACCTACACCCTTAAAAACGGGCAAACCATAAACCCTGGGGTGCATGCCTTTTATATCATTTGGAATTACAAGGGTTTCAGCATTCAGCCTTTTGTCTATTTTTCACCCTTTAATGAATACGACCCTAACTTTACGATCACTTATGATAGTAACCCCACTTTTACTGGATTAGGGTTTCGCTCTCAAACCGATGTTACCGTGCTTAATCCTTTTTATGCTAAAAGGTTTTGGGACACCTATCAATTTGGCATGCCGGCCGGTAAGAATGCGCACAGCTTGATGATCAAACAAAAGTTTGAATGGAATGAATACAATTTTGGTTTTGGGATTTATAAATCCTTTGGGAACGCTAACTGGATGATAGGCTACCATGGTAACCGCTTAGGCTTTGACTTTTGGACAAACACCGTTTATGCAAACACCCTTAACTCTTTGTCTTACATGATGGATGCGAACGCTTTTACCGTGTTTGCCTTTGGCGGTGGGGTGCATAGGAAATTCCTTTGGGGCTTATTGGGGCGTTTGACCTATGGGCCTAGGGCGAACGAACAAGTCCTATCGCTCAACTTGGGCTATAAATTCACTAAAAATTTCTCAGCCGACATCAAATTTGAATATTACAATGTGCTCATGCATCAAGGCTATAAAATGGGGTGGAACGGGCCAAAATTGGACAGCCAGCCTGCAACCGATCAAGACAGAAGCCATATTTTCACCGAGATAGTGTGGAAGCTTTAAGCCCTCTTTAAATAACGACCCTTTAAGGGGTTGTTAAAACGCCTAGCAAGAAATCAGCCATTAAAAAGTGCTTTATTGCCTATCTTAGGGGTTGTTTTTAAAAAAGCGTTGGAATTTTTAAACTTTTTTATTACGCTATTTTTGGCTCTGTTATACTAAAACTTTTATTTTTAAAAATGGGCTTTTAGTTGCTTGGTTTTGTCATCTTAAAACTCATTTTTTAACTTCTTTGTGTGAGGTTAGTGGTTTGAAGGTTAATAGTTTTTCTCTGTAATATTCGTATTGTTTTTTCCTGGCTTCTATTTCAGCTGGTATACCGGCTAATAAATCGGTGGTTAGGATTGAAAATTGATCCAAAATCTTAACGATCTCTTGTTGGATTTCTAGGGGTGGGATGGGGATTGTTATTTTTGAAAGTAATTTCTTTGAAACATTGAAGCGTGTTACACCATTAGCAACTTTTGAAATATTTTTCCTAAAATTGTAATCTCTTAAAAAATGTTTAAGAAACGATGGATTAAATAAATTCTCATCAAAAAATCTAAAACCAAAACAAAAACTATTAAGATAAATATCTTTTTCAATCTTTTGAGTAACTACGCAAGACATCGCACAATCCTCTAAATTTTCAGATGAACCAGTAAAAAGCACATCGCCTAATTGAATTGTATTTTGTTTTTCTTTATCCCCTATTTGAACACTTTCTAAAGCATTTAGATCTAATTGTGGATTATTAAAAACATTGACATAAGGAACATAAAATTTATTCCCTTGAGAGAAAGATTTTTTACTTTTTCCAACAAGTCCGCTATAAAATCCCCCAATATCCCCCAACTTCCTAAACTCCACCCCCTTAGGCGCTAAAGTTTGGAGTAGGGTTTTTAAGGGTTTGGGGTAGGTTTTTTGCGCTCATTTTTGCGTCTTTGTGGTTTTGTTTAATGTCCTTAAAGTCTAAAAGCATGTTTTGGTAATACTCATATTGCTTTTTTCGCGCTTTTAATTCTGTGTTTAATTCTGTGTTTAATTCTGTGAAAGCGTCCAAAATCTTAACGATCTCTTGTTGGATTTCTAGGGGTGGGATGGGGATGGTTATTTGCATAATATTATTACTAGAAATGCTATAAGGTATAGCGCTTCTATTTGAAATAGAATATAAATAATTTTGCATGTTTGTTAATACATAATAAAGGTATCTATTGATTAGGGTTTCGTTTGGAATGACAGAAAAACAAACATCATTTGCCCAAAACTTTTGATTTTGCCAATTGACAAATCCGGCTGTTCCATATTGAGCTATAGTAATTGTATTTTCCTCTCTGTTATATTCATTTAAATATCCCATAAATCCTATTCCACCAGATACAACGGGATATTTTCCTTTATCTAATATTTCTTTTTTTGTAACCCTTTTACCTCTAATGATTTCACACACCTCCCCCAATTTCCTAAACTCCACCCCTTTAGGCGCTAAAGTTTGGAGTAAGCGCTCTATTTTATGCATTTTGCCCTTCTTCTAAATGGCTGATGATAAGATCATTAAGCCCTCATCGCGCGCATGGAGTTGGCTAAAGCTAAAAGCGTAACCCCCACATCGCCAAAGACCGCTTCCCACAAGCTCGCTACCCCCATAAGCCCTAGCACGATAAAAACCGCCTTAACCCCTAAAGCGAACAAGATATTTTGCCAAATAATGCTTTTAGTTTTTTTAGCGATCGCTAGGACTTTTACCAAAGAGCTTAAGGAGTCATTAGTGATCACAATGTCCGCGCTTTGCTTGCTCAATTCTGAGCCTTTCCCCATGCCAATCCCCACATCAGCGCTCGCTAGAGTCGGAGCGTCATTGATGCCATCGCCTACAAAAATCGCCGGGGCTTTATAGCGTTCTTTAAAAGTTTTAAACACGCTCGTTTTTTCTTCAGGTAGTAAGCTCGCATAGTATTCACAGCCTAGAGTTTGAGCGATGCTCTCAGTCGCGCTTTTTCTGTCCCCGCTCAAAATGCAAAAATTTTCTATCCCTTGCGCTTTTAAATCCCTTAAGCACTCTATGGCGTCATCTTTAATCTCATCGCTAATGACGATATAACCCACATAAGTCTGATTGAAAGCCACATGCACGATCGTGCCGTTTTCTGGGGAAGGGCTGTGCGCGATATTGAATTGATCGAGCATTTTTTCATTCCCTGCGATGATTAAATCCGTATTGCATTGCGCTTTAACCCCCATTCCGCTCAATTCTTCGTAATTTTTAATGTCATGCTGGTGCTTATCGTCCTTTAACATTTCTTCGCATGCTTTTTGAATGGATAAAGCGATCGGGTGCGTGGATAAAAGCTGCGAACAAGAAGCGTAATGCAAAACTTCTTCTTTAGAATGCCCATTTTGCGGCACAATATCTATCACTTTAAAAACGCCTTTAGTCAAAGTGCCGGTTTTATCAAAGGCGATGCTTTTAGCTTGGGTAAGCACCTCTAAAACATGCACGCCTTTCATTAAAATGCCCTTTCTGCTCGCCGCTCCCACGCCCCCAAAATACCCTAAAGGCACAGAAATCACTAACGCACAAGGACAGCTCACCATTAAAGCCACAAGCCCCCTATAAATCCACTCATCAAAGCTCCCCATAGAAAACAAGGGCGGTAATATAGCGATCATTAAAGCAATGAATAAAACGCTTGGGGTGTAGTAGCGTGAAAATTTAGTGATAAATTTCTCGGTTTCGCTCTTTTCATTCGTGGCTTGTTGGACTAAATCCACCACTTTAGCGATAGAAGAATCTTTATACATTTTTTCTACTTTAATTTCAAGGACCGCTTTTAAATTTAAGCTCCCCCCTAAAACTTTAGAGCGTTCGCTGACATTAACAGGCATAGACTCCCCACTCAACGCCCTTTCATCTAGCAAGCTTTCACCCTTGATCACCACGCCATCCACAGGCACTTTTTCGCCGACTTTCACCACCACGATGTCATTGACTCTTAAATCTTCAGGCGCGACGCTCACTAGCGCATCGCCCTTTTTCAAATAAGCCAAATTAGGAGCGACATCCACTAAAGCCTTAAGGGATTTTTTAGAGCGAGCGATAGCGAGTTTTTGCAAAAATTCGCCCGCTGAATAAAACACCATAATAGACACGCTCTCTTCATAAGCCCCCACGCAAAAAGCCGCAATAGTCGCAATGAGCATCAAAGCGTTTTCATCAAAAAACTGCCCTTTTCTAAGCCCACGAAACGCCCCTAAAATCACATCTTTACCGCTCACTAGATACACTAAAGCCAACACGAAAAACATAGCCTTTTCAATAAAAGGGCTAGGCTCAAAGTGTAAGATTAAAATCGCGCCCAAAAATACAATGATCGTAATAATGAGTGGCGTAAAACTCAAGGGTTTTTCTGTGGCCTCTTTAAAAGACAGGCTCAAATGCGGTTCATTCTGCTTGATGAAAGCCTTAACTTTTTCAAAATCGCTCGTGTCCAAAAACAACTTACTGGTGCTGAAATTGATTTGAGCTTTTTTCACATAGTCTAGTTTGTTTAAATCCCTTTCTAATTTAGACGCGCAATCAGGGCAATCCAAATTATGAATGTGGTATTCTTGCATTTTCTCTCCCTTATAAAAATCCTTTTAAGAAATCTTTCTAAAACTCAGTGCTTTAAGCATGTGAGATTTTTCTATATTCTCGCAAGCGTTTAAATCCGCAATCGTCCTAGCGACTTTTTTGACCTTATTAACAGAGCGCATGGACAGATTAAACCTTTCAATCGCCTGCTCTAACAACTTTTGCGCTTCAGCGTTTAAAGGGCAAAATCGTTCTATCTGCTCTTCATTAAGCTTACCATTAAAAGCGCTCTGTTTCCTTAATTTTTGCTGTTTGAAAGCTAATAATACCCATTGATGCATCTCTTTTGAAGTCCAAGAATGCGACGGCGTGTCTTTATAATTCCCCTCTTCCATTTGCACAAACAAATCAATCCTGTCCAAAAAAGGCTCGCTCAAGCGGTTTTTATACTGCGTGATTTCTCTATCTTGGCAACGGCATGCTTTGGTTGCACTGAGTAAATTCCCGCACAAGCAAGGGTTTTGAGCCCCCACAAATAAAAAAGAGGTTTCGTATTCAATCTTGCTATGCACTCGTGAAACCACCAATTTATTGTTTTCTAAAGGCTCTCTTAAAGCTTCCAAAATATCCTTTTTAAAATGAGGCAATTCATCAAAAAAAAGCATGCCGTTATGTGCTAATGCGATTTCGCCAGGTTTTGGCTCTTTTAGAGAGCTTGAGCCTAAAATGCTGGATTTTGAAGCGCTTTGGTGAGGGTTTCTAAAACTCCTTAAGGGGTAATAGGCGCTGTCTTGCTCGCTTAAAATGCGTAATTTTGTCGCTTCTAGGATTTCATTCAGGCTTAATGGGGGCAAGATATAACGCATGCGATTAATAATCATGCTTTTCCCACACCCTGGACTTCCCTCTAAAATCAAGTTATGAAACCCAGCGCTAGCGATCAAAGCGGCTTCTTTAGCGACAGCTTGCCCCTTAACTTCTTTAAAATCTAAGGCATAAGCGTCTGAAAAATAATACTCTTTATCGTTCAATTCTATCGTTTTAAAGGGTAATTTTTTCGTGTGGGTGTCTGCTTTGATTTCAGGGTTTTGCAAGATTTCTAAAGCTTCTTTAAAATGCTCCACAAAAAAGCATTGCAAATTAGGGATGAGCGAAAAAAGCTCTTCATTAGCCTTAGGCGCAATGACTTTAGCATGGGGGTGTTTAATGGCAATGTCTAAAAGCATGGGGAAAATGTTAGGATTGGGTTTGATCTTGCCATCAAGCCCTAACTCCCCAAAAGCAAACCACTCTTTAAAAGCCAACTCTTGTTTTTGCAAAGCGATTAAAAGAGCGATAGGCAAATCAAAATGACTCCCGGATTTAGGCAAATCTGAAGGGGAAAGGTTGATGGTGATTTTTAAAGGCGGGAAAGTGAAATCGTTATTTTGTAAAGCCGATTGGACCCGCTGTTTGGCTTCTTGGATAGAGCTATTAGCCAATCCTGAAATTACAAACGCCGGCAAAGCCCTTGTGAAAGTCACTTCCACAGCCACGATTTCTGCCACTCCCCTTTGCATGGTCGCGCAAAATATCGTGTTAATCATGGTTAGGACTTGTTTTTGGGATTTTTATTTAATTCTTTTAATTCTTTTTCAAATTTCTTACGCTTCAAAATGGATAATTTATCCACGAATAACACGCCATTGAGGTGATCTATTTCATGCTGAATGGCTACCGCTAAAAGCTCGCTCGCTTCTAAAACTTTCACTTCAGCGAAGCGGTTTTGGTATTCTATCTTAACCTTTTCAAAACGTTCCACCTCTTCATAAAATCCCGGCACAGACAAGCACCCCTCTTTATACATTATTGTCCCTTTAGTTTCTATAAACTTAGGGTTAATGATTTCTAAGCAGTCTTCTTGGTGTTGCACGCCGTCTTCTCGTGGGAGATTGATAATGAGCGTTCTTAAAGGCAAGCCCACTTGAATAGCAGCTAACCCTATCCCCTCACTAGCGATCATAGTCTCATGCATGTCATCTAGCTGTTGGTGGAGTTTTGAATCAAAAGAAACGACCTCTTTAGAAATCGTTCTTAAAATTTTAGAAGGGTAATGGATAATCTCTAATAACGCCATGCAATCACTTCACATTTTTCTGTAACACTTTATCAATCAAGCCATACTCTTTAGCTTCTTTAGCGCTCATATAAAAATCCCTGTCCGTGTCTTTAGCGATTTGTTCCAAGCTCTGCCCTGAGTTTTGAGCCAAAATAGAATTCATCAAACCTTTAAGCCTGAGAATCTCGTTAGAAATGATTTCAATATCGCTCGCTTGCCCTTGAGCCCCCCCTAAAGGCTGGTGGATCATAATCCTTGAATGGGGTAGTGAAAAGCGCTTGCCCTTAGCCCCACAGCTCAGTAAAAACGCCCCCATAGAAGCCGCTTGACCGATGCAAATCGTGGAAACATCAGGGCGGATAAAATTCATGGTGTCATAAATGCTAAGACCGCTTGTTATCACCCCACCGGGAGAATTGATATACAAGCCAATGTCTTTTTCAGGGTCTTCAGCTTCCAAAAACAAGAGTTGGGCCACGATAGAAGACGCCACGCTATCATTGATTTCACCGCTCAATAAAACAATGCGATCCTTTAAAAGGCGCGAGTAAATATCATAGCTGCGCTCCCCACGATCGGTATTCTCTATTACATAAGGAATGTATCCCATCATCTCTCCTTTTTTAGCCGTTTAACCCACTTGAGTTTTTTGAGCGTTGGGCCTCATTTTCTCTAAAATTTCTTGTTGCTCTTTAGGCAGGTTTTTATCCAGCAAATAAGTCAGCACCCTATCTTCAATCATCGCCATTTTCACCGCCGCTAACATGTTATTTTTGCGGTATTGTTCAATGAGATTTTCTGGGTTTTGCCCTGTCATCATCGCTTCATAATACAAAGTTTGAAAGACTTCATTGTCATGCACGCCAATTTTTTCTTCCTTCGCTAAAGCGTCAATGATAAAAGTGATTTTCACGCTTTTTGTCGCATCATTCCTAAAGCTCTCACGCTTTTCTTTGGCTTTTTCTTGACTTTCTTGTAAGGATTTGACTTCCTCAGCTTGCATGGAATAAAGATCGTTCCTAAACAACAAATCCATTTCTTGCTCTATGATCGTTTTAGGCAAATCAAAAACAATCTTTTCATCTAAATTTTCAATCAATTTTTCTTTCAACTCTTCATTATAGAGTCTGGCTTTATTTTCTAAAAACAACTGCCCTTCAACCCTTTCTTTTAAAAGCTTTAAAGTCGCATTCTCTTCATTAGCCAACACGATTTTAGCGAGTTCGTCATTGATTTCTAACACTTCACGCGCTTGAATCTGGCGTAATTTCACTTTAAAAAGGGCTTCTTTGCCGGCTAAATGCTCTGCGTGGTATTCGCTAGGGAAAGTCAAAGGGAATTCTTTTTCTTCGCCCGCTTGCATGCCTAAAAGAGCCTTTTCAAAATCTTCTAGCATTTGCTTACTGCCTAAAATCAAACTGAAATTCTCAGCCTTGCCCCCTTCAAAAGGCGCATTATCTATAAAGCCTTCAAAATCAATCGTTAATTTATCGTCGTTTTGAGCTTTTCTTTGAGCGTCAGTATCCACAAATTTCGCATAGTCTTTAGCGAGCTGTTTCAAACGCTCTTCAATTTTTTCTTCATTTGGAATTTCCACTCCCACGCTAGGCACACACTCTTTGATCTTGTCTAAAACAATCGTGGGTTTTAAGCCGATGTCCGCTTCTATTTCAAAATGCGTGTCTTTTTTTTCAAATTTAGTGAGATTGGGGCTGCCGATTAGATCCTTATTTTCAATCCCTAATTCCTTAAAAGCATTTTTTAAAACCTCTTGAATCATTTCTTCTTGAGCGTCTTGTTCAATTTGGGCTTGATAACGGGTTTTCACTAAACTAAGGGGAACTTTACCTCTTCTAAAGCCATCAATTTTAACTTTTTGGGCGATTCTTTGAGCGATTTTATCATAACGCTTTTCTAAATTTTCAACGGAAGGTTTAGCGCTCAAACGGGCGTTAGCGGTGTCAATCTTTTTCACTTCAAGATTCATTTCTTTCCTTAATGGTTAAAAAATTAAACTTTTGTATCATTATAGCTTAATTTGTTTTAATTCCGGTTGATAAAAAGCGGTTTTAATTCTGGTTTTCAAAAATTTAAAAAACTAAAAATCATAAGTTGAAGTGAGATAGACAGAAATATTGCGCTTGAAATGAAGGGTGTATAAAGGGGTTTTAAAATAATCATTGGTTAAAAAAGGGATGCGCGCGCCAAATTCTATCGCCCAATTCTTATACCTTGAAAAGCGGTAACGATACCCCACATTCAACATCACTTGAAACATGTAAGGGTGGTAAATACTTGAAGGATCTTTAGCCCACTTTTTAAAAATCTTTGTTTCATAAAACCAGGTTTCTCCCACGAGATTCATCCCTAAAATCAGCGTCCCGAAAGCGCGTTTGTATAAAAAGTCAGCTCCCACGCCATAAAAAATAGCGTTGATAAAAGTCTCTTTTCTTTGCAATTTTTCCCTATAGCTTTTAGGGATTTGCGAACTCCCTCTCAAACTATCGCCCAATACGCCTTTATTTTTAAGAAAAAAACCATAGGCATAATCCAAAGAAATATAAAAACGGAAACCATAGCGCTCTTTTTTAGGAAAAAATTGTTTATAGCCATAAATCAAACTGACTTCAGCAAAAGGAATATCTCGGTATTTTGAATGGTTTTCAAATTTTTCCCTACTCTGTAGCCATGACATTTGCACCACGCTTGTGCCGTAATAATGGGAACTTTTGTCTGTGTTAAAAAGTTTTCTTTTAGGCTTTTTAGGCTTAGTAAAACACGGAGGGTGGGTTTTGCCCCTTAAACACTTCTTGGCTAAAAACCGCTGGTATCCTAGATCTTCTTCTTTTGCGATCGTATAAGTAACCAGATCATCAGCCCTTAAATACACGCTCAAAAAGAACGCTAAAAACCCCTTTTTAAGCAGTTTGTTCAAGCGTTCTTTATCTTATGCGTATTTGTCTTTATCGGTTTCTCTTGTTTTTCAATTCCTTGGCGTCTTTTTGATAAGATTCTAAATTCTTTTGAGTGAGTTTTTTGTCTATTTCTTGCATGATACTTGTAAAAATCTTATTCAAAGCGCTCTTGATCGCATCATTAGAATTATCCGTTCCCTTAACCATGGTGCTAACTAACCCCCCACTATGGCTTGAGTGGGTGGTTTTTAAGAATTTTTCTTGAATGTCCAACTCGCTCAAATCCATCGTGAAAGAATCTAAAGATTCCCCACTCATAGGCTCTAATATGGTAACCTTAATAAACCCAGCCGGGATTAAAACCCCTTCCATTTTATCCAAACCGGTAGAGAATAACAACCCAGGTTCTGATTTTTTCTGTATGGTTCTTTTAGGATCGGGGCGTAAAACAATTTCGCCATTCATAGCAACAGCCAAATACCCTTCTTTTTTTTGCGCGAAAGAAAAATCGTCTTTATCGCTGCTATCCACGCTAATAACCTTATAGCCTTGATTTTGCAAAATCTGTTCAACCTTGAGCGCGGTTTGATTCTTGAATTTGTTTTCATACTCTTTAGCGATATTATCGCTATATTGGAAAGCTGGCCTTAAAAGTAGAATCTTTTCATCTAACGCTTGAACTTTCTCGCTAGCTGGATGGTAATTCAATTTCAAAGCGACTTCATTGGTTTCAATAATATGCGGGCTGCATCCCACTAATAAAGCCACCACGCTCGCGCCTAAAAGGCATTTTTTCCATGCAAAATCTTTAAAATGATTATTTGCTTTCATCGTTCTATCCTTGATTGTAATATTTTAGACTTCTATAACAACAAACCCGAAGCAACCAACACGCTTTTGTTGTCAAAATGTTATTTTACCCTAACATCTTTAGATTATTAGTTTTTTTCTATTTTTTAGCGTTATAATCCCCGCTTTTGCCTCCACTTTTATGTTCCAACATCACACCGCTAATTGTCATGCTCTTATCAATGGATTTCACCATGTCATAAATGGTTAAAAGCCCTATGCTCACACTCATTAGCGCTTCCATTTCCACGCCCGTTTTAGCTTGAGTTTTGACTCTCGCATAGAGTTTAAAACTGCAAGTCTCTTCTTCTTCTAAAATATCAATATCCACCCCATTGAGCATGATTGAATGGCACATAGGAATGAGCTCGCTTGTCTTTTTAGCCCCCATGATCCCAGCAATAATAGCAGTCTGTAACACCGGACCCTTTTTAACGCCATGATTGATAATAGCGTTATAAGCCTCTTTATTCATGCTGATACGACCGCTTGCTAGAGCGATTCTTTCAGTGGTTTCTTTATCCCCTATATCCACCATTTTAGGCTGATTTTCTTCGTTCAAATGAGTGAGCGGCATTTTTTACCTTATTGTTTGGGGCGAAACGCTTGAATGTTTTTTTCATTCACTTGCATGCAATTCCCTAAAATCAAATCCACGCAATAAGGAATGGCTGGAAAAACCGCTTCTAAGCATTCTCTAATGCTTTTTGGCTTACCAGGGAGATTGATAATCAAACTCTTATTCCTGATGCCAGCGCTCTGTCGCGATAGAATCGCTGTAGGCACATATTTTAAACTATTCATTCGCATAAGCTCTCCAAAACCAGGAAGCATTTTTTGGCACACTTTTTCTGTGGCCTCTGGGGTTATATCTCTTAAAGCAGGGCCTGTGCCTCCTGTAGTAACGACTAGATCGCATTGGTATTCATCGCACATTTTAATCAGCGATTTTTCAATCAAATCCCTTTCATCAGCGACAATTTCGTAATGAAATTCTAAAGGATTGAGCAGATATTCGCTCAACACTTCTTGTATCGCCTTGCCGCTTAAATCTTCATAAATCCCTTTTGACGCCCTATCGCTCGCGCTCAAAACGCTTATATGAATCGTTTGCATTTTAACTCCTTTTTAAGCTAAAAGCCCACTCCCTTTTAAAGGGTGGCTTCTTTCTTTAGCGTAAATGCGTTTATTATCAATCAAATCGTATTTCCAAATAGGAGCGTTACGCTTAAAATCTTCAATAAAATCTTCGTATAGTTCTAAGGCATTTTTTCTATTCTTTCCCATTAAAACGCATAAAAATGAGCTTTGTCCTATCAAAACATCGCCCAAGCTGTGCGCCATTTTTAACACCACGCCCAAATCTTTGGCTTTATGGTGCCATTTTTCAAACCAAGTCTTTAATAGCGCTTCATGAATATCAAAACTCAAGCCTTGAATGTTATCCTCTTTTCTCACAATCCCCACAAACACACAAAACGCTCCAAATTTTTTAATGCGAGCTTCTTCTTGGTAGGCTTTCAAAAGCTTCTCCGTATCCAATGCCCCTTGAATGATTTTTAACACCTAGCCCCCACAAACCGGTGGCAACAAACTTACCACATCGCCATCTTTTAAAGGCGTGTTTAAATTGTCTATTAAGTGATCATTAAGGGCTATCGCACAAACGCTCAACCACTCTTTTAGGCCCTCTTTTTCTTGTAAAATCGCTCTTAATTCTTTCAAATCATTTGCTTTGATGAAAAAATTTTCTTCTTTTATGGGTCCAAAAAATCGCACTTCCACCATCATTTACCTTTATATTAAATCTTTTAAAGCATGATTTTAAATATTTTTAAAACCTCTTTGAAAAGCGCTTTTAGTTTTCACAACAAATGCCCCATTTTGAGCTTTTTGACTTCCAAATACCCTTGATTGTGCTCATTAGCGCACACGATCAAGCTCTCTCTTGTTACCTCAGCGTATTTTTCTAAAGCGGCGATTTTTTTAGGGTTATTCGTGAGTAAGCGCATTTTTTTAATGCCGTAATATTCTAAAATTTCACCCGCAATACTATAATCCCTTTCATCGTCTTTAAACCCTATCATTTCATTGGCTTGAATGGTATCATAACCCTTATCTTGCAAAGCGTAGGCATTGACTTTATTAAATAGCCCTATCCCACGCCCTTCTTGGCGCAAATAAATCACTAGTCCCCCTTCTTTAGAAATCCTTTCTAACGCCATTTGCAACGCCCCCCCACAATCGCATTTTTGAGAGCCTAGAGCGTCGCCGGTCAAGCATTCTGAATGCAAACGCACTAAGGGGTTTTGAGAAAAATTAGGGGTGAAAACCACTAAATGATCTTTAGAGCCATTAGAACCCTTTTCTCTAAAACACTGGATACAAAACTCCCCAAATTGAGTGGGTAATTTGGCTTGGTTAGAAACTTCTAATCGTTTCAAGGATACTCCTAAAATTAGTTTTAAAAACGCATCTTTTAAAAAAAGGTATTCTATCAAAACTCTTTATAATTTTCTTAAAAAGTTATTGAACGAACAACCCCATCTTTTAAAAACCTCTAACACACTCACCACCCCTAAAACTATACGCTCCGTTATAGATAGGTGGAGAAACCAAACCTAGAGGATTTAGATTTATCATCTCATTTTGTGTTTAAAACGGCTCTTAACGCTGACTTTTTCATCATACTCGTTTAATTGGGCGGATAGGGATTGGTTAGGATTGAAAGAGATTTTAAGAGAGGTAGTTGGCTTCTAGCTTCCTTGTATTCCTTAAAAAGCGGGCATCAATGAGAGATGATAACAAATGAGAATGGATAGGACCTTTTTCACTATCCAATAAGTTAGATTTGGTGCGTTTAGAATTATTAGCACCGATAAAAATGTTTTTAAAACCGCTTGATGCGGGTTACTCCTTTAAAATCTGTAAGTCAAATTCAAACCATTAGGGCTTAAATTAGAACGGATTTCATGTTTATTGCGGATCCCTAAAGCTTCCCCAAGCCCTAAATCCCTAATGATAAAACCGATAGGATCCATAAGAGCGATAACCAAACGCCCTAAAAATAAAGAGCCAAAAAGCTTGCCTTCATTGCGCTGGATGTAGCGCGTGAGCTGGTAAAACCCTTCCCCTAAAATTGAGCCTAATAAAGGGGTGATCACTAAATCCTGCCAGCTAGGCACTTCCACAAACGCTTCCAAGCCATATTCCCAAAAAAGCGTGGAAGTGATAAAAGAAAAAAACGCTGAGGCCATCCAGCTAAACCCAGCCATGCGCGGTTGCATATAATACATAGCCCCAAAATAAGGGTGCAAAATTTCATTGAAAATAAAACTATCATTGTCCAGTTTTGGCCCCATGCGGACATTTTCAAACCAACTTTTGACGCCAAACTTTTCTCTATCCCAATTCGTTACGCTCTCTGGCATGAGATACAACCCTACAATCCCTATCACCAACGACACGCCTAAAATCCCAATGCTTGTGCCTAAATATTTCCAACGGCTATTTGGGGCATAAGGGATCGTATTGCTCTTTTTAAACTTCTTTTTAAAGTGTTGCCAAATAAGATTTTTAGGACTTCGTTTGAGCGTTTCTTCTAATTGAATGCTGTTAGCGTTTAAAAAACTACAGCCTAACCCCCAAATAATAACGCAAACCATCCAAATCTTTTGGAAGGTTTTTAGGAATATTTTCAATAATATTTTTAGGAATGTTTTTAATGAAATCAGCATAAACTCTATTATTACTCTCATCAGGTTGCAAACTTTATTGCTTGACTTAAAAAGAGTTTATTATACCTTAAAAACATTACAACACATTCAATAAAACTTAACAGGTCTCAAAGGCTAATCGTTTCTACAAGCTTAAGCCCAAACCCGCTCAAAGCCTTATACTGCCTGTCTTCAGAAGAGCTTAAAAGCCTGAAATCCTTTATCCCCAAATTTTTTAACACTAACGCCCCGATCCCAAAATCTTTAACGATATTGTTTTCTTTAGCATGCGTGTTCATAAAGATCAAATAGCCCCCTTCGCGCTTTAAATATTCTAAAGCCTTAAAAAACACTTCAAACGCGCCAGTCGTTAAAAAATCAAAATCCTCTTTGATAGGGTGGAAACGCACTAAAGGGGCTAAATCATTGGTTTTTGCGCCCTTAAACTTAAAAGCGTAATGGTTTTTTTGCTGGTGGTCTAAAAAAGTGTAGCATTGCGTTTGGTGTTTTAAAAATTCTCTTTCTTCTTGACAAAACATTTTCAGCAAACTTTCATTTTCTAAACGATAGCTAATCAAATCAGAAACATAGAGGGTTTTGAGGTTGTGTTTAAGGGCGAAATCGCTCAAAAATTTATCCCCTCTCCTCGCCATAGAGCCATCTTCTTTCATGATTTCACAAATCACGCTCACGGGCTTTAATCCAGCTAATTTGCATAAATCCACGCTCGCTTCAGTATGGCCCGTGCGCGCTAACACGCCTCCATCTTTGGCGATTAAAGGGAAAATATGCCCCGGGCGCACAAAATCGCTAGGCTTGGTGGTGTCTTTACACAATAATTCAATCGTTAAATGCCTTTCAAAAGCAGAAATCCCGGTTTTGGCTTCTTTAGCGTCAATGGAAACCGTGAAAGCGGTCTCATGGTTAGAATCGTTCACGCTAACCATAGGGGGCAATTCAAATTTATTCGCTAAATCTTTAGTCAAAGACACGCAAATCAACCCCCTAGCATGCGTGGCCATGAAATTGATTTTCTCAGGGGTGGAAAAAATCCCGGCTAAAACCAAATCCCCCTCATTTTCTCTGTCTTCATCATCCATAACAATAAGCATTTCGCCATTTTTATACGCTTCTAAAGCTTCAGTAACTCGTTTTGAGATCATTCTAACTCCCTAGTTTTATTCAATAATATTAAGTGTTATAAAGACAACAAATATAGCATGTTTAATAACGATTATTACTTGATTATTGATGGGGAAAAAATGATCTCAAAACATTCCATTGTTTAACCGCGCTTTTATGCAAAGAGCGGCCAATCCTAATGCTTAAAGGTAATTTTTTAGGCCTTTGTTTTTCTGTGTTGGAGTTTTGAGTGTTCATTCCATCGCAAGCAATCGCAAATTCTTCTAACACATAGTTTTTGACCCCATGCCAATAATGCCTATCCATCACGCAATCTATAGGCATCACCCATTCTTTCGCGCTGTATTTCAACAATTTTTGCGCGGCTTTTGGGGCTAAAACATACCCTTGAGTGCCAATGCCATCTTTAAAATTTAAGATTTGAGAAACCCCTTTAATGGGAGTTTTTTGTTTGGCCACATTTTCTTCTAAATGCATCAAACGGATATAGCCTAATTCGTTGATGTGTTGGTAACAAAACTCCAAGCTCTCTTTAAAACGCTCTTTTACAATAATATCATCTTCTAAAATACAGATCGCTTCATTGAGTTCTATGCATTTTTGCCACAATGAATAATGGCTCGCATAGCACCCAAGCTCCCCAAATCCCATCCTCTTCCCGCAATGCTTGAGCGCGTAAAAGAAATTTTTTAACGCGCAAGGGGGGTGTTTTTCATTCTTACAAAAAGCCCATAAATCTTCAATCATAAAAGAAGGGTGCAAATGCTCCAAAATCAAGGGGTGTAATTGAGTGGGAGAGATTTTAGAATAGATCGCATCAAAAATTTCATAAGAGATCCCTTGAAGTTTAAGGCTCTCTAAAAGGGGGATTATATGAGTTTCTTTTAAAGAAAAATTTTGACAGGTTTTTGGGCTTAAATGAATAATAAAAACACGCATGTTAGCCTTAATTCTTAATACAAATAAAATCAATATTAAACAGACTTACATTCTAGCGCAAATTTTAGTAAAATACGCATGATGTTAGATGATATTCCTATTACCATTCAAAAAAGTAAAAAAATCAAAACCTTAAGCTTGAATATCACGCCCTCTTTAGAAGTGATTCTAAAAATGCCTGATTCTTGCTCTCAAAATAGAGCGCATGCTTTTTTAAAAGAACAGAAAGTTTGGCTACAAAAAACCCTTTCAGCCATGCAAAAAAAATACTCCCTTTTACACTCGCAAACCTATCAAAACAAAATCCTTGTGTTTGATGAGGAAAAAAACGCCAACGATTACACCCTAACAGAGCTTAAAAAAATCTTAAAAACTTATTTGGAGCAGAAACTCCCTTTAAGCGCTCAAAAAATGCAAACTTCATACACCCATTTTAGCGTCAGAAACAACGCTAAAGTTTTGGGGAGTTGCTCTTATCATAACCGCTTGAGTTTTGCATTATTATTGGTTTGCGCCAAAAAAGAAGCGATTGATTATGTCATTATCCATGAACTCGCCCACACGATCCACAAAAACCATTCCAAAAATTTCTGGCGTTGCGTGGAAATCTTTTGCCCTAATTACCGCGCTCTAAGAGAGCATTTAAAACAAAAGGTTGTTTTTTATACCCAACTGCTCAAGCAACTACAACCATAAAAATTAAACCTTAAAAATTATAACTCACATACGCTGTGATGCTCCTAGGAGGCGCGGCTTCTTTCCCATTAGGGCTAGTGCCTATTCCGCTAAACCAATATTTCATGTTAAAGATGTTATTGATTTGCAAGCTCGCATTAATGCTTTGCTTTTTGCGTTCCCACAAAGTGCTAGAAATCTGCAAATTCCACACCCAATACCATGGCGTCATTCCCGCTGTCCTTGTGGTGATGGCCCCATTTTTAATGGTGGGAGCGTATTCTGTGAAAGGCACGGTGTTTAACACATCTGTATAGGCACGGCTATAAAAGAAAGAGCTTAAGCCAATCGTGGTTTTAGCGTAAGTGTAGCTCGCGTCTAAAATAAACTGGTGCGGGCTGACAAAAGGGAGCTTTTTGCCAAAAATATCTTTTTTAGGCCCTTTAGGACTAGCAGGGTTAGTAACCATCGTGTGGCTTGTGATATTGGCGTCTATGAAAGTGTAAGCCGCATGGAAATTAAGCCCCCTAATAGGCGTGTAATACAATTCCAGCTCCACGCCTTGCGATCTCGCATTGACCGGCTCTTGGTTATCCCCATAGCGCCCGGTAAAATAGTGATTCGCAAAAATCACAAAATAATTCGCATTAAAGCTCACTTGATTGTTAAAATAAAATCTTTGGCCGCCTTCCATGACATTAAAGATTTGAAAATAATTTGTGCTTGTGCCTACAAAATTACCGATATTGCTGAATTGGGGCGGAATATAGCTTCTTTGATAATTGAAATAAAACAACCAATCTTTAATGGGTTTATAGCCGACACTCACTGCCGGATTCCATTGGTTATAACGCTCTTTCGTGGTTTTTCCTGTTTGACCTTCTTTAAAAGGAGGAACATCTTTTTTGTCGTAATTTAAAAAAGTGTATCTCAAGCCCGGCGTGATCGTTAGCATGCCGTTATTGAAATTGATTTCATCGCTGGCATACACGGCGGTATAGCGGTATAATTGTTGAAGTTATTGACTGAAGTTCCTGCATCAAACCCGTTTCCAGGCACGCTAGGGTTTTTCCTGGTGGTGGATCGGCGGTATAAATCTTCAGTTAGAAACCGCATTCCCATATTAAAAGTTTGTTTGACCTTGCCGGTATTGACGACGAGATTGAGTTTGGGCTCAAAGGCATTCACTACGAAGCGGCGGAACTGATCAAAAAATTGCCAACAAGGACTATTTGTGTCGCTATAAGAATACAAACCGCAATTAGGGTTTTTTGCACTAATTTCCCCCTTTCCTTTAAAGGGTAAAATCTTATTTTGACTGCTCATATACACGCTTTGGTATTGGTTAGAAAACCCAAAATCCCTGCTCATGTCATGCGTGAAATAAGTGAATTTAAAATCCCCTCCAACCCCACTATCCGGATCGCCAAAATAATTTTGATACACGACCCCAAAGCGTTTGGCTCGCCCTCCATCTTGATTGTCAGGGCGTTCGTTAATGAAGCGGTTATAGGCATAATCTTGCGTGCTCAAAGTGCCTGGATGGTAAGAATTATATTTATAATACTGGTAATAAGCTTTAAAAGTGTTGCTTGGATTGATTTTATAAATCGCATCAAGCAAGTAGTTTTGCACCCCTGTGGGGCTGTTTTGCCTGAAACCTTGCCCGTTGATCCAGTTGGCTTGCGCGCTAATGCCTATATGTTTGCCCAGCATTCCAGCCGTTCTCACATAAGTGTTAAACAGCATCTGATTGCCTAAAGTTTGGGCTAAAGGCTTGCCTTTTTCTTTAGGATCTACAAAACCCCCCGTAGATGATCGCCCCCAAAAAGTGATTCTTTCAGCCGCTTGATTTTCCCACTCTTTAGGGATTTCTTTAGTGATGATATTCACCACGCCACCAAAAGTGTTGGGGCCGTATTGCACGCTCGTGCCCCCCTTAATCACATCAATCCTATCCACTGATTGGAAAGTAACAGGGAAAATCGCTAGTTCAATATTAGAATACGGACCACCATAAATAGGGATACCATTGACTAAAATCATGTTAGTGTTGCTATGCCCGTTACCGCCTCCACCAAAACCGCGCACCGAAATTTTAGGCAACACGCCTGTGCCTGTAGCGTCTCTGATTTGAATTCCTGGCACATTTTGCAAGGCATTTTCAATATTCAAATTACCCGTTTTTTTGAGTTGTCTGTTGGAAATCACCATGCGAGAGCTTGTGGAGTCACGCACTTCTTCGCTTTGCCATGAAAGCGGCGCGCTTGAGCTGAATTGTTGCTCGGTAGTTGTCACTTTTTGTAAAGTGTGATGCTGTTCTCTGGCGCCCACAAAAGAATTAAAAGAGAGAAAAGTCAAAGCACCCAATGCTAAAAAGGAAAGGGATTTTATCCTAAAACAATCGTTCATACAATAGCCTTTAATTAATCAAAATTAAACTAAAGGATATTATTAAAATTATCTTAAAATTATCTTAAAATTATCTTAAAATTTGAAGTTTGATTTTATTTATTTTGTTATCCAAACAATTTGAAAAAGGTTTTTTAACAGCCGCTAAGCACTTTTTAAAACAGAATGTTAGTTTTAGAATGCGTTATTTATCAATTTGATGAAGAAACCATTACAACCGCTATCGCAAAACCAGCGTCATGGCTGATGCTTGCGCTCAAGCTTTGGATATTAAAATAATCCATTTTTTCTTTAGAAAGGGTGATTAAGGGGGCGTTTTTAGAGCTTTTAGAAATTTTTATATCCAAAAAACTCAATTCCTTACCAATGCCTACTTGAAGGGCTTTAGAGCAAGCCTCTTTAAGCGCGAAAAACCCGGCGATACTGCTAGATTTATCCTTACATAAAACAATCTCACTTGGCGATAAAAAACGCTCTAAAAACTTCATTTCAAAGCGTTTTACGCACTTTTCTATCCTAGCAATAGAAACAATATCTATGCCAATCATTTAAAATTATTGGATGATAAAATCAGTGAAAAAGACATTTTTAATAAAGCCATCAATCAAAAACGAATTCAAATGGCTCTTAATTTCATCTTTAAGCTTGTTTTTGCCTTTATTGGTAACCACTTCTTCCACGCTTTTAGACGACAGAATTTCTATAATCGTGTCTTTAATCGCTGTGTCCTTAACCTTGACTTCATTTAAGAGCTTTTCATTACTCAATTCTAACGAAATAGAAGCCTTAAGGTAGCGTCTGCCATTTTGAGAAACCAAATTCACCGCAAAAGGCGCATCAATCGCATACAAAGGCCCAAGCACCAAATATTGCTGGATATTAGAACCTTCTTTGGCCTCTTGATTTTTGTTTGCCATAGGATTAGCTTGAACTTCTTGGGTGTTTTTAGAAGCGTTTTCTTTAGATTCTTCCTTATTCCCCATAAGCAGCATGATAATCACCCCCATCAATAAAAGCATCACTAACACGCTTCCAATAATGACAAATAAAAGGGCTTTGCTTTTTTTGGGAGATTGTTGCGCGGTATTTTCTTGTTCTTCTGCCATGCCTATTCCTATTGAAAATAAGTTAAAGTGGTTTTTCCAAATTTTTTCTGTTTGATTATAGCTAAAGTTACAAGACTTTTAGGCATTTCATACGCGCTTTCATGCTCAAAAACCACTAAAAGATTTTTTGGATTGAAGCGTTTCAATAACATTTCTAAAGCTTGAAAACACTTTCCATAAATCCCTAAAAACCCGCTTGTTTCAAAAGGAGGATCAAAATAAAGGATATTCAAAACGCCATTTTTTAAACACAGCGTGGGCAAAAGCTTGAAAGCGTCATCTAAAAAGGTTTGAATTTCAATTTCCTTTTTCAGGCGGTTTTTAAAGAGGGAAATATTTTCTAAAAGCGTGGCATAAGCGCTTTTATTTTGCTCAAAAAACACCACGCTTTTAGCCCCCCTACTCAAAGCCTCTAAACCCATAGAAGCGCTACCTGAAAACACTTCTATAAAATGCGCTCCCCTAATTTCTGCTTGCAAGGTGTTAAAAAACGACTCTCTTATGATCGCTTTCGTGGGGCGCGTGCTAGAAATTTTGGGCAAATTCAAGCCCAATCCCTTACAAGCCCCCCCAATAATCTTAAATTTTTTTACTGGCTGATGATTTGGCATAATTTTTGGGTGTATTCTTCTAGTAATTGTTGGATCTTTTGCTCTTTAGAAAATGGGATTTCTTCGCAAGGTTTTTCGCTCGTCTTTAAAGCGTGATAAAAATTTTTTATATCTTCTTTCACGCTCTGTTTAGTGAAAGGCTTTCTTAAGCGCTCTTCTATAAAGCATAGGGGCTTATTGGTTTCTAGCGTTTCATCATCGCTTAAAACAAAGTCGCAAACTTCCATAGGAGAAAGACAACCGCTCAAATAAAATTCCAAACTCCTTTGGATCAACAAAGACTTGCAAGAAAGAAAAATTTTCAAAAAACCCCTTTTATCCCATCAATTTAAATTGTTTCAAATTATAGCAATTCTTTCTTTTAAGTGCCATATTAAATAAATAAATTCAAAAATTGTTTCATTTTGTAAAAAAGTTAAAAAGAATGTTAAAAGTAGAGTTTAAATAACATCGTTTTTTTTTTTTTTTGTATAATGCTCGGCGAAGGTAAGAGCAAAAGGCGTTTTATATTCCTTCCTTCTTTACTATAACTTAGCATTTTAATAAACTTTTTCATTAAAATGTCCTGACGCTCTTACCTTGTAATTGAGAAAGCGAGTCAGTCTCTCTCAACTTTTCACACAAACTGATCTTGAAAGCGTAGTGTTTAATATTCTAAAATCCAATATACCAATTATACCAATCCCCCCTTTAAAAATACGCAAACTCTCTATTATTTAGATTGTAAAATACTTTTAATTTACATTTTATTTTTTTTCACCAACTCTAACGCTTTGAAACGCTCCCCCAAACCCCCAGGGCTAATTAGAGGCTTGATTTTAGCCGCTTCTTTTAGATACCTTTCATAACTCACGCTCTTTGAAAATGTTTCCAGTAACTCCATAAGCCCCATATCCAATAAAGCACTAGCCTGCGATTTGAAGAATGAAAATTGTGCATGGTGTTTTTCAAACAAAAAGCGCACCAGAGAAAAATTGACATCATAAGTCAGATCGCTCTTTTGATACAAAGAAGCCAGATGGTTTAAAATATCCTTAAAATCTAATACTTGGTGGTTTTTAAAAGCCCTTAAATGCATGTCTTTCCGCTCTAATTCATCGCCATAATCAAAGCTCAAAAACACCCAAGAAGAAGCCTCGTTCAATTTCTCTAACAAATCCTTAATGAAAGCGTTCAAAAATAACGGCGCGCACCCTTGTTTTAAATTCAAAGTTTTAAGAAGTTCTTTAGTGGGTTCATCAATACCGCCCCAAACGCCCTGATGATCATGGGTAATAAAAAGCATTTTGTTGTCTTTAATGATCTCGCAAGCGAACGCGTCAAACAATTCATTAGAGACAACAAACGCGCTTTCGCGCTCTTTAAAATCAAGCTCTTCTAAAGCGCAACTGATTAGATCTAATTGCGTGGCTTGTTTGAAAATAGTTCGTTGGAGTTTTTGCAATTCCTTTAAAGGCTCACAGCTGACAAACTCGCATTTTTCCATTACGCCCACGCTCAAAGCGTTTAAAAAATTCGCTATATCGCTCAAAAAATGCCCATGATGAGCGCCAATTTCTACAATTTTTAAAGGCAAAAATAATTTTTCTTCTTCTAAAAGCTTGATGATATAAAACGCAACAGCGCCCCCAAAAAACTTACTCAAAGACACCGAAGTGTAAAAATCCCCTTTTGGACCGATTAGCGCCTTTTTGTAATACCCCTTTTCTCCATAAAGCCACTCTTGCATGTAATTCCCAAACGAACGCATGATTTTCCTTTCATTAAACCCATCTCAACCAACAACAATAGAAGCGCTATTCTAGTCAAAATCGCCTTATTTTTGCGCTATGATATTCAATAATAATGACTTTTTGAGCTAAGTTTGAAGGGAGTTTAGAGTTTGGAAATTTTAAGGCGAGAGTGTGGGGCGGTGGAAGAAAACGCTTATATTGTGAAGCTTTCTAGTGGGATAGATTTTATCATTGATCCCGGATTTTCTAGCAGCGAATGGGTGTTAGAAAACGCCAAAAATCCTAAGGCGATTTTAATCACGCATGGGCATTATGATCATGTATGGGATAGCGCTCAATTGTCAAAAGCCCTTAAAGACACCCCCATTTACGCCCCCAAAGACGATGTGTTCATGCTAAAAAATGATATTTTTCATTTGGGCATGCCGGTTTTTAGCCCCACATTTAGCGTGCCTTGCAATAAGGGTTGCACCACTTTAGAGATAGCAAACACCACCATTAAATATTGGCATTTTCCCGGACACACGCCCGGTTGTTCTATCATAGAAATTGAAGGGGTGATTTTTAGCGGGGATTTTATTTTTTATCGCAGCATTGGCCGTTATGATTTCCCTTATTCTAATGAAAAAGACATGAAAGAGTCCCTGATAAGGTTTCAAAATTTAGATTTTTCTAAAGACATAGAGATTTATCCAGGGCATGGGGATAAAACGAGTTTTTTTGCCGAAAGAGAGCATTCTAAAATTTGGGTTTCAAGGATGGCTTAATTGCTAAGCCGGCTAGAAAAAGAGCGTTATTTGCACCATATCATGCTAGAAGATGTGGGCGAAGAAGGCCAATTGAAGCTTTTAAAATCTAGCGTTTTAGTCATTGGAGCCGGAGGGCTTGGATCAGCGGTTTTGATGTATCTTTGCGCCGCTGGGATAGGAAAAATAGGCATTGTGGATTTTGATGTGGTGGGTATGAGTAATTTGCAACGCCAAATCATCCATTCACAGGATTTTTTAAACCAACCTAAAGCCTCTATCGCGAAAGCGCGCTTAAAACAACTCAATGCTAGTATTGAAATAGAAACCTTTGAAGAACGCTTTGAGGCCCATAACGCTCTTTCTCTTATGGAGCCTTACGATTTTATCATAGACGCTACAGACAATTTCAACGCTAAATTTTTGATCAATGACGCTTGCGTGTTAGCCCAAAAACCCTATTCGCATGCCGGGGTTTTAAAATACAGGGGGCAAAGCATGAGTGTTTTACCCCATAGCGCATGCTTAGCGTGTGTTTTTGATAAGCCCCCTAAAAAGGGATTAAATCCACTTTCAGGGCTTTTTGGGGTCTTACCTGGGGTTTTAGGGTGTATCCAAGCGAGCGAATGCCTTAAATATTTTTTAGGGTTTGAAACTTTACTTATAAATACTTTACTTATAGCCGATATTAAAACGATGGATTTTAAAAAAATTCAAGCACCCAAAAACCCTGAATGTAGGGTTTGTGGCACGCATAAAATCACGCATTTACAAGATTATGAAATTTAGATTAAGGGGTAAGTTTTGGATTTATCAACCATACTAGGCTTGGTATTGGCGGTCGCTTCTATTTCGTTAGGCGATATTTTAGAAGATGGCAACCCGTTGCACATTATCCATTTGAGTTCAGTCATTATCATCGTGCCTACTTCGCTTTTTGCCGCTATGACAGGCACGCATGCGCGTTATGTGAAAGCCGCTTACAAAGAGATAAAAATTGTTTTTTTAAACCCTAAAATCAATTTGAACGAAACCATTAAAAATTTAGTGGAATTAGCCACTTTAGCCAGAAAAGATGGGGTGTTGAGTTTAGAGGGGCGAGTGGCGCAAATTGAAGACGATTTCACCCGCAATGGCTTGTCTATGATCATAGATGGCAAGGATTTAAAATCCGTTAAGGAAAGCTTAGAAATCAGCATTGAGGAAATGGAAGAGTATTACCACGGTGCCGCTCATTATTGGGAGACTGCCGGTGAGACCGCTCCTACGATGGGGTTAGTGGGGGCGGTTATGGGGCTTATGCTTGCTCTACAAAAACTAGACAACCCGGCTGAAATGGCAGCAGGGATCGCTGGGGCATTTACGGCTACTGTTACAGGGATTATGTGTTCTTATGCGATTTTTGGCCCTTTTGGGCATAAGCTCAAAGCTAAGTCTAAAGACATTATCAAAGAAAAAACCGTTCTTTTAGAGGGGATTTTAGGCATCGCTAACGGAGAAAACCCAAGGGATTTAGAAAACAAACTCTTAAACTACATCGCTCCCGGTGAGCCTAAAAAATCTCAATTTGAGGGCTAAAGATGGCTAAGAAAAACAAACCCACCGAATGCCCCGCCGGCGAAAAATGGGCGGTTCCTTATGCGGACTTTTTGTCGTTGTTGCTCGCACTTTTTATCGCTCTTTATGCCATTTCAGCGGTCAATAAATCCAAAGTGGAAGCCTTAAAAACCGAATTTATTAAGATTTTTAATTACGCTCCCAAGCCAGAGGCGATGCAACCGGTTGTAGTGATCCCCCCTGATTCAGGGAAAGAAGAAGAGCAAATGGCGAGCGAAAGCTCCAAACCGGCTTCGCAAAATACCGAAACAAAAGCCACTATCGCTCGCAAAGGCGAAGGCAGTGTTTTAGAGCAAATTGATCAAGGCTCTGTTTTAAAGCTCCCTTCTAGTTTGCTGTTTGAAAACGCCACTTCAGACGCTATCAATCAAGACATGATGCTCTATATTGAACGGATCGCTAAAATCATTCAAAAACTCCCTAAAAGGGTGCATATCAATGTAAGAGGTTTTACGGATAATACGCCTTTAACTAAAACCCGTTTTAAAAGCCACTATGAATTAGCCGCCAATCGCGCTTATAGGGTGATGAAAGTCCTTATACAATACGGCGTGGATCCTAACCAATTGTCTTTTTCTTCTTACGGCTCTACAAACCCTATCGCGCCTAATGACTCCCTAGAAAACAGAATGAAAAACAATCGTGTGGAAATCTTTTTTTCAACCGATGCGAACGATTTGAGTAAGATCCATTCTATTTTAGATGAAGAATTCAATCCCCACAAACAGCAAGAATGAATCGCATGAAACCAATTTTTTTGTTAATCTTTTTGTTGTTAGCGAGCCTTGTTGCTAGAGAAAAGGACGCTTCTTCAAACCTTTTTGATTTGATTGATAAGGGGATCAACAGAGAACAAGAATTAAAAGAGCAGGAGCAAAAAACGCGCTTGAAACTGGCTCAAAGCCCTTTAGTAGCGTTAGAGATTGTCCCCCAAGAAACGCCCTATTTAGAATGGCAAGGGGCTAGGGAGTCGTATTATTTGAAGGTGAGCGCTGTGGTGGAGAGCGTGGTTATTTTAAAGATTGACATCAATCAAGGGCGTTCTTGCTCGCTCTACCCCACGCCTAAAAGCGTTTCTTTGGTTAGGAATCAAAGCGTAGCCTATGAAATTTTATGCGAAAACCAACCGCTATGGATAGAAGTGAGCACCAATTTAGGCAAACGCACCTTTCAGTTTTAACCTACAACCAACATTAAAGAATGCCTTTAGCGTTTTAAAACCCCTTTATTCAAATAAGTTTGGTTATAATGCTAAGCATGGGCGTTTTTAAACAATTGATCAGAGAATTGTATGAATGGTTGCTCCATTCTGTGGATGTAATTACGCAGCATTTAGTTGTTATGGTGTTAAAAATAAGCATGGTAAAATATTTGGTAAAAGAATTTCATGATCGCTTTATTTACTTTATAGATTTGATTGCACAGCATTTTATCATCGTTGCGCTTTCTAGTCTTCTCGTTCTGGTGTTTGGGGTTTTGATTGGGGTTTTTGTGTTTTATAACTCAAAGGCTAGGGCGTTTTTGCTCCCTGTGGTGAATTTTCTCTACACCATCCCATCGCTGGCGTTATTTGCGTTATTCATTCCTGTGATTGGGGTGGGGTTAAAAAACGCCCTTTTAGTGTTGGTCTTATACGGCTTATTACCCATTGTCCATAGCACTTATAACGCTTTTAAAGAGGTGCGAGAAGAAGTCATTAAGGCCGCTGTTGGGCTAGGGTGTAACCCCAAAGAGTTGTTTTTTAGGGTGCACTTCTTACTCGCTATCCCCCAAATTTTAGCGGGCTTAAGGGTTGCGGTGGTGATGTTAGTGGCGATGGCTGGGATCGGGGCGCTCATTGGGGCTGGAGGCTTAGGGCAGGCGATTTTTAGAGGGCTAAACACGCAAAATACCACGCTTTTAGTGGCGGGCAGTTTGATCATTGCTCTTTTTAGCGTTTTAGCGGATCAATTTGTGAGCGTTTTTCAGCATGAAAACGCCTTGCAACGCCTATTTTCTCAAAACGCCACCCAAAAACAAAAAAGAAGAGTTTATACTAATTTAGCGGTGTTTCTTTTTTTATTGCTAGCGAGCGCTTTATGGCTCATTCCTAGAAACGCCATAGAAGAAAAGCCCTTAGTCGTGGCCACAAAACCTAACAGCGAGCAGTATATTTTGGGCGAAATTTTAAGCCTTTTGTTAGAAAAACACCATATCCCTATCAAGCGAGCGTTTGGTATTGGTGGGGGGACGATGAATATCCATCCGGCATTAATTAGGGGCGATTTTGATTTGTATGTGGAATATACCGGCACCGCTTGGGTGAACACGCTCAAAAACCCTTTGACTCAAAAAGTGGATTTTGAAACGATTAAAAAGCGTTATGAGAAGGAATTTAATCTTTTATGGGTGGGGCTTTTGGGCTTTAATAACACCTATTCCTTAGCGATTTCTAAAGAAGACGCTCAAAAATACGCGATTGAAACTTTCAGCGATTTAGCCCTTCATAGCCAAAATTTTGATTTTGGCGCGGAGTTTGACTTTTTTGAAAGAGAGGACGCTTTTAAAGGCTTGGTGAAAGCTTATCGCTTTCATTTTAGAAGTTTGCATGAAATGGATATTAATTTGCGTTATAAGAGTTTTGAATCCCATAAGATCAACGCTTTAGATGTCTTCACTACAGACGCTCAAATCAAAGAATTGGATTTAAAGGTGCTTAAGGACGATAAAGGATTTTTCCCTAATTATCAGGCCGGTATTGTTATAAGAAAAGAAACTATAAAAAAGTATCCTGAAGCACTAGAAATCTTAGAAAAATTGAATGCAAAAATTAACGATGAGAAAATGCAGGATTTAAACTATCAGGTGGAAGTGTTGAAAAAAAGCCCTAAAATCGTGGCTAAAGAGTTTTTAGAAAGCTTGGGGTTATAGCATGAAAGAAATCGTTACAATAGAGAATGTGTCTTTTAACTACCACAATCGCGCTGTTTTTAAGGATTTTAATTTAAGCATTGAAAAAGGGGATTTTTTATGCGTTTTAGGGGAGAGCGGGAGCGGTAAAAGCACGCTTTTGGGCTTGATTTTAGGGCTTTTAAAACCCAGTTTGGGGAGCGTTAAAATCTTTAATGAGACCCTTTCAAACAACGCTTTTTTACGCCAAAAAATAGGCTATATCGCTCAAGGCAATTCCTTATTTTCTCATTTAAACGCTCTACAAAACATGACTTTTTGTCTTAATTTACAAGGCATAAACAAAGAAGCCGCTCAAAAAGAAGCCAAAGCCTTAGCGTTAAAAATGGGGTTAGACGAGAGCCTTATGGATAAATTCCCTAATGAATTGAGTGGGGGGCAAGCCCAAAGAGTGGGCATTATTAGGGGGATTATCCACAAGCCAGAACTCATTTTATTAGATGAGCCTTTTAGCGCTTTAGATAGTTTAAATCGTAAGAATTTACAGGATCTCATCAAAGAAATACACCAAAATTCTTGCGCTACTTTCATTATGGTAACGCATGATGAAAGCGAGGCGCAAAAGTTAGCCACAAAAACCCTAGAAATCAAAGCCCTTAAATAAGAGCAATGATTTTAAGGCTCGTTTAAAAATTCTGGCGTGGTGTTGTTAGTGGGCGTTTGCATAGAAGAATTAGAGCTGTTTGAAGTTTTTTTAGCGGGTTTTTCATTGAATGGGGGGGCTTTATAGCCGCAAGCTTGAATCGTTATCGCTACAAGTATTAAAAAGCATGTTAAGATCAGTTTATGGAACAAAATATTTTCTCCTTACTCATTCAAAAAAAGTCTTATAAAAAGCTTGAAACTCTTTTGAAACTCAAAAAGCTTAAGGTTTTTATGCCTTTAAGTTTACAAGAAAATTTGCTTTTTATCTTCATAAAAGACTCTAAATTGCTTTTTGCGTTTAAAGATCTTTGGGCTTCTAAGGAATTTAACCAGCGATTCGCTAAAGAAATCAGCCATTTTTTGAACACGCAAGGGCATGCTTATGGGTTTGATGAATTTAGCGCGTTAGAAATTTTAGGTTATGTGCCTAAAGATTCCTTAGAAAAAGCCAATTTTTATGCCCCCATTAAAAAACAAGCCCGTTTTTATCGCCCTAGCGCTTTAGGGTTGTTCCATAACCCCATTAAAGACGCCCGTTTGCATGAATGTTTTGAAAAAGCGCGCGCTTTGATCCACTACCAACGAAGTTTTTTTGAGAAATGAATGGCTGATTTATTGTCCAGTTTGAAAAACCTTTCTAATAGTAGTGGCGTGTATCAATATTTTGATAAAAACCGCCAATTACTCTATATCGGTAAAGCGAAAAACTTAAAAAAGCGCATCAAAAGCTATTTTTCTATCCGCAATAATGAAATCACGCCCAATCATCGCACAAGCTTACGCATCCAAATGATGGTCAAACAAATCGCTTTTTTAGAAACCATTTTAGTGGAAAACGAGCAAGACGCTTTGATTTTAGAAAATTCTTTAATCAAGCAGCTCAAGCCCAAATACAACATTCTTTTAAGAGATGATAAAACTTACCCTTATATTTACATGGATTTTTCCACTGATTTCCCTATCCCTTTAATCACACGAAAAATTTTAAAACAGCCTGGCGTTAAATATTTTGGCCCTTTTACGAGCGGGGCTAAGGATATTTTAGACAGCTTGTATGAATTGCTCCCGTTAGTTCAAAAGAAAAATTGCATCAAAGATAAAAAGGCATGCATGTTTTATCAAATAGAGCGTTGTAAAGCCCCATGCGAGAATAAAATCACCAAAGAAGAGTATTTGAAAATCGCTAAAGAATGTTTAGAAATGATTGAAAATAAAGACAAACTCATCAAAGAGCTTGAATTAAAAATGGAGCGCCTTTCTAATAACTTGCGTTTTGAAGAAGCCCTCATTTATAGGGACAGGATTGCAAAAATCCAAAAAATCGCCCCTTTCACTTGCATGGATTTAGCCAAACTCTACGATTTGGATATTTTTGCTTTTTATGGCGCAAGCAATAAGGCGGTGTTAGTGAAAATGTTCATGCGCGGGGGTAAAATCATTTCTTCAGCGTTTGAAAAAATCCACTCCCTCAATGGGTTTGACACTGATGAAGCGATGAAACAAGCCATTATCAACCATTACCAATCGCATTTGCCTTTGATGCCTGAACAAATCTTATTGAGTGCTTGCTCTAATGAAGTGCTTAAAGAATTGCAAGAATTTATCTCTCATCAATATTCTAAAAAAATCGCTCTTAGCATTCCTAAAAAAGGCGATAAGCTCGCTTTAATAGAAATCGCTATGAAAAACGCTCAAGAGATTTTTAGCCAGGAAAAAACCTCTAATGAAGATCTGATTTTAGAAGAAGCGCGATCACTTTTCAATTTAGAGTGCGTGCCTTATAGGGTGGAAATCTTTGATGCAAGCCACCATGCCAACAGCCAATGCGTGGGGGGAATGGTCGTGTATGAAAATAACGCCTTCCAAAAAAACTCTTATCGGCGCTACCATTTAAAAGGCTCTAACGAATACGATCAAATGAGCGAATTGCTCACCAGAAGGGCTTTAGACTTTGCCAAAGAGCCACCGCCTAATTTGTGGGTGATAGATGGAGGGAGGGCGCAATTAAACATCGCTTTAGAAATTTTAAAAAGCAGTGGGAGTTTTGTAGAAGTGATCGCTATTTCTAAAGAAAAAAGGGATTCTAAAGCTTATCGCTCTAAAGGGGGTGCTAAAGACATTATCCATACGCCTAACAATACTTTTAAATTGATCCCTAGCGACAAACGCTTGCAGTGGGTGCAAAAATTGCGCGATGAAAGCCACCGGTATGCGATAAACTTCCACAGATCCACTAAACTTAAAAACATGAAACAAATCGCTCTTTTAAAAGAAAAGGGCATAGGAGAAGCCAGCGTGAAAAAATTGTTGGATTATTTTGGGAGTTTTGAAGCGATAGAAAAAGCGAGCGAGCAGGAAAAAAACGCCGTTTTAAAAAAACGAATTTAAAGGAAAAGACATGAAAAAAAGATTGAATATAGGGCTTGTGGGTTTAGGGTGTGTGGGGAGCGCGGTCGCTAAAATCTTACAAGAAAATCAAGAAATCATTAAAGACAGGGCCGGTGTGGAAATTAAAATTAAAAAAGCGGTGGTGCGAGATGTGAAAAAGCACAAAGGCTATGCTTTTGAAATCAGTGATGATTTAGAAAGCTTGATAGAAGATAAAGAAATTGATATTGTTGTGGAGCTTATGGGTGGGGTTGAAGCGCCTTATCTTTTAGCTAAAAAAACTTTAGCCAAACAAAAAGCCTTCGTTACAGCCAATAAAGCCATGTTAGCGTATCACCGCTATGAATTAGAGCAAATCGCTAAAAACACCCCCATAGGCTTTGAAGCGAGCGTGTGCGGAGGTATCCCTATTATCAAGGCTTTAAAAGACGGCTTGAGCGCTAATCATATCCTTTCTTTTAAAGGGATTTTAAACGGCACGAGCAATTACATTTTAAGCCAGATGTTTAAAAATCAAGCGAGCTTTAAGGACGCTTTGAAAGACGCGCAGCATTTAGGCTATGCGGAATTGAACCCTGAATTTGACATTAAAGGCATTGATGCGGCGCACAAATTGTTGATTTTAGCGTCTTTAGCGTATGGCATTGACGCGAAATTAGAAGAAATCTTGATTGAAGGCATTGAAAAAATAGAGCCAGACGACATGGAGTTTGCTAAAGAGTTTGGTTATAGCATTAAACTTTTAGGCATCGCTAAAAAACACCCAGATTGCATTGAATTAAGGGTGCATCCAAGTATGATTAAAAACGAATGCATGCTTTCTAAAGTGGATGGGGTGATGAACGCTATCAGCGTTATAGGGGATAAGGTGGGCGAAACTTTGTATTATGGGGCTGGGGCTGGGGGAGAGCCTACCGCAAGCGCGGTCATTAGCGATATTATAGAAATCGCAAGGAAAAAAAGCTCTCTAATGCTAGGCTTTGAAACCCCTCAAAAACTCCCCCTAAAACCTAAAGAAGAAATCCAATGCGCTTATTATGCACGCTTGTTAGTGAGCGATGAAAAAGGGGTTTTTTCTCAAATCAGCGCGATTTTAGCCCAAAATGATATTTCGCTCAACAATGTTTTGCAAAAAGAAATCCCGCATTCCAACAAGGCTAAAATCTTATTTTCCACGCACACCACCAACGAAAAATCTATGCTGAACGCCCTTAAAGAGCTTGAAAATTTACAAAGCGTGTTGGATACCCCTAAAATGATCCGTTTGGAAAATTGAATGCGTTTTTTAAACAACAAACATAGAGAAAAAGGCTTAAAGGCTGAAGAAGAAGCTTGCGGATTTTTAAAAACGCTGGGTTTTGAAATGGTGGAGAGGAACTTTTTTTCACAATTTGGCGAAATTGATATTATCGCTTTGAAAAAAGGGGTTTTGCATTTCATTGAAGTCAAAAGCGGGGAAAATTTTGATCCCATTTATGCGATCACGCCGAGCAAATTGAAAAAGATGATTAAAACGATCCGCTGTTATTTGTCTCAAAAAGATCCCAATAGCGATTTTTGCATTGACGCTCTTATTGTGAAAAATGGTAAATTTGAGCTTTTAGAAAATATCACTTTTTAGATTTTTATCAAAAATCAATGCGTTTTTATTAACATTCTTAAGCTAATATAATTCTCGTTAATCAAAATCATATATTTAGGAGTAACCAATGAGTCACTATATTGAATTAACTGAAGAAAATTTTGAAAGCACCATTAAAAAAGGGGTTGCGTTAGTGGATTTTTGGGCGCCATGGTGTGGTCCTTGTAAGATGCTATCCCCTGTGATTGATGAATTAGCTAGCGAATATGAAGGTAAGGCTAAGATTTGTAAAGTCAATACCGATGAGCAAGAAGAATTGAGTGCGAAATTTGGGATTAGAAGTATTCCTACGCTTTTATTCACAAAAGATGGCGAAGTAGTCCATCAGTTGGTGGGCGTGCAAACTAAAGTTGCTTTAAAAGAGCAATTGAACAAACTTTTAGGCTAATAGCATGATAGATTGTGCGATTATTGGAGGTGGTCCTGCAGGTTTGAGCGCGGGGCTTTACGCCACTAGAGGCGGTGTTAAAAACGCCGTTTTATTTGAAAAAGGAATGCCTGGAGGGCAAATCACTGGCAGTAGTGAGATTGAAAACTATCCGGGCGTTAAGGAAGTGGTGAGCGGGTTGGATTTCATGCAACCATGGCAAGAGCAATGTTTTCGCTTTGGCTTAAAACATGAAATGACCGCTATTCAAAGGGTTTCTAAAAAAGACTCTCATTTTGTTATTTTGGCAGAAGATGGCAAGACTTTTGAAGCTAAGAGCGTGATTATCGCTACCGGTGGTAGCCCTAAACGCACAGGCATCAAGGGCGAGTCAGAATATTGGGGTAAAGGCGTTAGCACTTGCGCGACATGCGATGGCTTCTTTTACAAAAATAAAGAAGTAGCGGTGCTTGGTGGAGGCGATACCGCCGTAGAAGAGGCGATTTATCTGGCCAATATCTGCAAAAAAGTCTATCTCATCCACAGAAGAGATGGTTTTAGGTGTGCGCCTATCACTTTAGAACATGCCAAAAACAATGATAAGATTGAGTTTTTAACCCCTTATGTGGTGGAAGAAATCAAGGGCGATGCTTCTGGCGTGTCTTCTTTAAGCATTAAAAACACAGCCACTAACGAAAAAAGAGAATTAGTCGTGCCGGGGTTTTTTATTTTTGTGGGTTATGATGTGAATAACGCCGTGTTGAAACAAGAAGACGGCTCTATGCTATGCAAATGCGATGAATACGGATCTATAGTCGTGGATTTTTCCATGAAAACGGATGTTCAAGGCTTGTTTGCGGCAGGAGATATTCGCATTTTTGCCCCTAAGCAAGTGGTTTGCGCGGCAAGCGATGGCGCTACGGCAGCCTTAAGCGTGATTTCTTATTTAGAACACCATTAAATCAAGCTTATAGCCCTAGATTTTAGGGTTATGAGTTCTCGCTTCAAACATTCATTGGATTTTCAAAACTTGTAAGGTATTTTAGTTTTTTGTTTAGTTGCAATGCGATTTCGTTCTCTTGCTTTGTTTTAATTAAATATTGATCACAAAATTTAAAAACGCTCAAAATATTTTTTACAATCAATATAATAAAAGAACTTGTTTGATCAAAAAAGCGCTCCTTAGGGGGTTGTGGGGATTTAGTTGGGGGTTGTAGGGGGGAGAACTATTTTAATGCCCCCTATTCTCTTAAGAGTTTTATTGTAAAACAGAGCCTAAAAACGATATACTCTATTAAAAATTATGGGAGTCTAAGCTTTGCGTGTTTTTATCATTTCTTTAAATCAAAAAGTGTGCGATAAATTTGGTTTGGTTTTTAGAGACACCACGACTTTACTCAATAGCATCAATGCTACCCACCACCAAGCGCAAATTTTTGATGCGATTTATTCTAAAACTTTTGAAGGCGGGTTGCACCCCTTAGTGAAAAAGCATTTACACCCTTATTTCATCACGCAAAATATCAAAGACATGGGGATTACAACCAGTCTCATCAGTGAGGTTTCTAAGTTTTATTACGCTTTAAAATACCATGCGAAGTTTATGAGCTTGGGGGAGCTTGGGTGCTATGCGAGCCATTATTCCTTGTGGGAAAAATGCATAGAGCTCAATGAAGCGATCTGTATTTTAGAAGACGATATAACCTTGAAAGAGGATTTTAAAGAGGGCTTGGATTTTTTAGAAAAACACATCCAAGAGTTAGGTTATATCCGCTTGATGCATTTATTGTATGATGCCAGCGTGAAAAGTGAGCCATTGAGCCATAAAAACCACGAGATACAAGAGCGTGTGGGGATCATTAAAGCTTATAGTCATGGGGTGGGGACGCAAGGCTATGTAATCACGCCCAAGATTGCCAAAGTTTTTTTGAAACACAGCCGAAAATGGGTTGTTCCTGTGGATACGATAATGGACGCTACTTTTATCCATGGCGTGAAAAATCTGGTGTTACAACCTTTTGTGATCGCTGATGATGAGCAAATCTCTACGATAGCGCGAAAAGAAGAACCCTATAGCCCTAAAATCGCTTTAATGAGAGAACTCCATTTCAAATATTTGAAATATTGGCAGTTTGTATAATCAATAATAAAAATACTAAAGAGCGTTTTAAAGCTTTAGCTATCCCTGTTTGATTAGAACAAAACCAGTTTTTAACCGCTTTTAAAAATGGATTAAAATTTTAAGTAGATTTTAAAAGGGTTTTAACCCCTTTTAGCCTCTATAAGCAATCTAAATAAGACGCATTAAAAGAATGAAGCGCATTAGAAAATTATTTTCTAATTTTCTAATGCTTTAAGATTAAGACTTTTTAGGATTGGCTTCGGTTACCCTAATCGTTCTGCCCATAAAATCCGTATTATCCAATTTAGCAATCGCTTCCCTAACGCCCTCTTCTTGCATTTCCACAAAGCCAAAACCTTTAGGTTTTTTTGTTTCTCTGTCATAAATCAGCTTGACATTAAACACCTTGCCAAATTGGCTGAAAAGCTCCTTGACTTGCTCACTGGTAGCGCTATAAACCAAATTCCCTACATAAATGTTTTTCAAGATAAAATTCTCCGGTAAAAAAATGACAACATACCCATAAGAATATGAAAAAGTTATAAAAAAGTAACACTTCTAAAACCCAAACACATCCAAAACAGAAGTATAGTGGATTTTATCTAATGATTGCTTAAAAAATTATAAAAGCTATTAAAATTGGGTATTGATAATAAAATAGAACTTACACAAGCAAGCGGTAATTTTAAAAAGCGTTATCAAAAGATAAGGGGAACATGGTTTCAAAATCACCCCCTATCCTTTTAAAAGCTTTACCATAAAACAAAGTTTTAAAAAACAATATTAAAGCCAAACAAGAACGTTTTGCTTAATGCCCTTCATCAGTTAAAACAGCCCCTGCCAAATACACATAAGTGAGGATCATAAAAACAAAAGCTTGTAAAATCCCCATAAAAAACAAAACCATAAAGGGCGCTACAGGAACCGCCCAAGGCACTAATAAAAGCATGATGAGCAAGAACATGTCATCGCCCTTGATATTCCCAAACAAACGAAACGATAAAGACACGATCCTAGAAAAATGCGAGATGATCTCAATAGGGAACATGAAAGGGGCGAGCCACTTCACAGGGCCTGCAAAATGAGCGAAATACTTAAAAAAGCCCTGCACTCTAATGCCTTCAAAATGGTAATAAAAAAACACAATCAGCGCTAAAACCAGCGTAAAGCTCCAGCTAGCCGTAGGGGATTCAAAACCAGGAATGATGCCTATCATGTTGGAAAAAAAGACATACAAAGCGATCGTGCCTGCTAGGGGGAAGTATTTGCGGGCTAATTCTTCGCCTATAATATCCTTAGCCACGCTCAAAATCGCGCTAATGATGCTCTCATACACATTCTGCAAACCCATAGGCACCATCTGCATTTTGCGCGACGCGCCAAGCGAAATGAAAAACATCAAAACCGCTGTCAAAACGACAAAAAACCCGGTGATAAAATCATGATTGGAGCTAAAAAAATTAGCAATAGTAAATACTCTGTGTTCCATGAAAAAGTTTCTCTAAGCCTTATTGAAAATTTCCTTAATTGTAGCAATTAAGTTTTAAAAACTCATTAAACCAAGCTTTTTAACGAGTTTTTTAACGATTTGTCTTGTTTTCTTTTAAAATTCACCCATAATAATTAGGGGCTTCTTTAGTAATATCCACGCCATGCACATGGCTTTCTTTTAACCCCGCGCTAGTGATTTCTACAAATTCAGCGTTTTGATACAATTCCAAAATATTTTTCGCCCCCTGATACCCCATAGAAGAGCGCACGCCCCCCACTAATTGGAAAATCATATCCGAAACCTTACCACGATAAGGCACACGCCCCTCAATGCCTTCTGGGACTAATTTTTCACTCGCCACGCCCTCTTGAAAATACCGATCAGAACTCCCTTTTGTCATAGCCCCAATGCTGCCCATTCCCCTATAGCTTTTATATTGCCTCCCTTGATAGATCATAAAATCCCCCGGTGATTCTTCTGTGCCAGCGAGTAAAGAGCCTATCATCACGCTTGATGCCCCCAAAGCCAGAGCCTTAGCCACATCGCCTGAATAGCGGATCCCTCCATCTGCAATCACAGGAATATCAAATTTAGACGCCACTTCTACGCAATTATCAATCGCGCTCACTTGAGGCATTCCCACCCCAGCCACAATCCTAGTGGTGCAAATGCTTCCTGGCCCAATACCCACTTTAATAGCGTCCGCTCCCGCGCTAATCAAATCGCTTGTGGCTTCTTTAGTTACCACATTCCCCACAATCACATCCACCACCAAGCTTTTTTTAATCTCTTCTAAAGTGTGTAAAATATTAGCTGAATGCCCATGTGCGCTGTCTAACACCAACGCATCCACCCCAGCTTTAACTAACATTTCAGCCCTATCCAACTGCCCCACTCCAATAGCCGCCCCCACTCTCAACCTCCCAAAATCATCTTTATTGGCATCAGGGTATTCAATGCGTTTTTGAATGTCCTTAATCGTAATCAAGCCTTTTAAAACATTATCCTTATCCACAATGGGCAATTTTTCAATCTTATGCTTGTGCATCAAGTCCCTAGCCTCTTCCAAACTAATGCTCACATGAGCGGTAACTAAAGGCATTTTAGTCATCACATCGCCCACTTTTTTACTCAAATCGGTTTCAAAGCGCACATCTCTGTTGGTTAAAATCCCAATCAACAACCCCTTATCATCTACCACAGGCACGCCTGAAATCTTGTAATTATCCGTTATGACTTTAGCGTCCGCTAGCGTCCTGTGCGCATGGATAAAAATAGGATCATTAATCACCCCGCTCTCGCTTTTTTTAACTTTAGTGATTTCTTTGACTTGCGTTTGAATATCCATGTTTTTATGCACGATGCCAATACCCCCAAGGCGCGCCATAGCGATAGCGGTTTTATGCTCTGTAACCGTATCCATAGCCGCACTAATAAAAGGGATATTCAAACGAATGTTTTTAGTTAAGCGAGATTTTAAGCTCACATCTTTAGGTAAAACGCTAGATTTTCTAGGCACCATCAACACGTCTTCAAAAGTCAAAGCCCTTTGTAAAATTCTCATTTTCTATCCTTAATCTAATTTTAAATCTAATTCCTGCTCTAAAGCGTAAGAAACATCTAAAAGGCTTTGCTCATCAAAAGCCTTAGCAATGAATTGCATCCCTATGGGCAAGCCTAAAGGATCTTTAGCGACCGGCAAGGAAAGCGCCGGCAAACCACTCAAATTCGCCCCAATCGTGTAAATATCGCTCAAATACATTTCTAAAGGGCTTGCATGGTGATTGAATAAGTGGGCACTCGTGGGAGCTACAGGGGTGAAAATCAAATCCACTTCTTCAAAAATCTTGTTGTATTGCTCTTTAATCATCAAACGCATTTGTTGGGCTTTCAAATAATAAGCGTCATAATACCCGCTGCTTAAGACAAAATTCCCTAACATGATACGCCGTTTCACCTCATCGCCAAAACCTTCAGCGCGGCTTTTGAGATACAACTCTTTCAAATCTTTAATGTTTTGAGCCCTCCTCCCGTAACGAACCCCATCAAATCTGGCCAGATTCGAACTCGCTTCAGCCATGCTGATAATATAATAAATAGAGATTTGATAATGCGAATCCAACATCTTTTTTTCCACAATCTCATGCCCCATTTCTTTCAAGGCTTTAAGGGTGTTTTCATAAGCGAGTTGCACTTCATTGCTCGCATCTTTAATGTGATCTCTTAAAATAGCGATTTTAAAGCGTTTTTCTCTATTAAGGTTTTTAAAGGTTTGCGTGGGTTTGAGATTCGCGCTCGTGGAGTCCTTGCTATCATGCCCGCTAATGGCGTCAAATAAAATAGAAGCGTCTTCCACATTTTGCGTGATAGGCCCGATTTGATCAAAACTAGAACAATACGCAATCAAACCATAACGGCTCACCCTCCCATAAGTGGGTTTTAACCCCACGCACCCGCAATAACTCGCCGGCTGCCTGATAGACCCGCCCGTATCGCTCCCTAAAGCCGCCACCGCTAAGCCACCAGCCACAGCTGCTGCACTTCCTCCGCTACTCCCTCCAGGCACTCTGTTTTTATCTCGTGGGTTTTTAGTGATCCCATGGCAACTAGACTCCGTGGTGCTTCCCATCGCAAACTCGTCCATGTTAGAAAGCCCAAACCCTGCCATGCTGTTTTGGTGCAAGTTTTCAATCACGCTCGCATGATAGGGAGCGATATAGCCTTCTAAAATCTTACTGGAGCAAGTAACTTCCCACCCCTTAACGCTGATATTGTCTTTAATAAGGATTGGCACACCCTTAGCGCTAGCGCCATTAAGGCTAGGGGCTTTAATATAAGCGTTCAAATCTGAAGCTCTAACCTTAGCGTCAATTTCGTTTTTAAGGGTTTCTAATTCATCTTGGGATAAAGAAAGGGCTTGTTTTAAAGTGATCATGTTTTTAGCCTTACAAAAAATTTAATGGTAGTTTAACATGCTTAGAGACAAAACGAGCTTATAAGAGCGTTTTTAAAAAGCGTTCAACCTGCTTATTTAAATCTTTTAAACTGGAGCTGTTGTCTATAATGTAATCGCTCATGGCGCGTTTTTGCTCTATATCCATTTGACAAGATAAGCGCTGCAAAATCTCAGATTCTTTGAGTTTGTCTCGCTCTAAAAGGCGCTCAATTTGTAAAGCCCTAGGCGCATAGATTAAAACCACCCTACTCACAGGATAGCGTTTTTTACCCCCCACTTCAAAAAACAAAGGGATGTCTAAAAAATACGCTTGATAATTCTTTTCTAATTCATAGGCTTTTTTAAGCATGCATTCACGGATTAAGGGGTGTAAAAAATCCTCTAGCCATTTTAATTTATTAGGGTCTTTAAACACGATCGCGCCAAGTTTTTTCCTGTTTAAAATATCTTTTTCTAAAATATCTGATCCAAAATGTTGGGCGATTTCTAACCGATGCTCTTGCAATAATTGGTGGGCGATCTTATCCGCATCTAAAATTTCATAGCCTTGCGATTCTAATATTTTAATGGTGGTGCTTTTACCGGTGCCTATCCCCCCTGTGAGAGCGATAGCGTTTTTTAAGATCATTTTAAGATTTGATATTGTCTTCAAAGACTTCTTGTAAATTTTTAGGCAAAGCGAATGCGGCCCTATGAATGTCTTCGTTATAATACCTCACGCTTTTTAGCGCTTCTATTTTTGGCGTCATTAGATCTTTTAAGGGGTGGGTTTTAAAAGAAGCGTAAATATAACCCTTATTGCTTAAAATCCTTAAAGGCACTACAAAAGGCATGGCAACAGGAAAAAAGTCGCCCATGTTTTTAAGGGCGTTTTGCATGCTCACATGCTCTAATAACGGGTGTTTGGCTACCGAAATAAACACCCCATCTTCTTTAAGCATTCTTTTTAAACCATCCACTTTATGAACATCCGGCTCTTGCAAGCAAAGAATCAAATCGTATTTTTTAATGTCTAAATCTAAAAGTTGTTTAGCGTGCGTGAAATTCTTGTTGTTTTTCACTTCATGGAAATGGGGGAAAAAACTAATGAAGCTGTCCAAAATCTTTTCATCCGCTTGCACAAAATCTATATGCGTGTCGTATTTAAAAAGCTGGTGGGCTAATTCCAAATCAAACCCATCCACAATCAAAACTTCTTTAAGCTCTTTCTTGGTGCAACCCCCTATATGAGCGAGCAACTCGCTTTCAATATGCAAAAAATTCTTGAATAATAACTGGCGGTTAAGCATCGCAATTTCACCAAAATCCTTAGATTTAAAAATCTCTAAGATATTATGCTCGCTTCTAACATCTAATAATTTCGCTTCTATGGTGTATTCTTTACGCAAATACGGCGTGATTTCTTGGGTGATCCACATAAACATTCCTTACTTTTTAATAATATCCATGCCTTTGAAACGCTAACATGCTACCCAAAAAAATCTAAATTGTCGCAATAAACGCCCTAACTTTGGCATTCTAAAAAAAGTTCCGTATCGCTCTTAAAGTGCTCTTTTTTAAAATCCAAATCAATACTGATGGCTTTATGCTGACTGTCTAATTTATCGGTTGAATGCTTTTTTAACACCATTTGACACTTTGAAATCTCAATGGCGTCTAAAGCCTTATCCCCTATCGTATAAAGATCATCGCTCTTTTTTTCTAACAAAAACGATTCATAAAAAGGCCTTAAACTCAAATCGCTGTCATTGGTGGTATAAACATACGAAGAAATTTTGCCCTTAAATTGCGCGATTTGCGTTTTAGTGTCATTAAAAGTGAAAGTTTGGATCTGGCGATCTTTATCGTTTTGATCTTTTAAAAAACGCTTCAAGGCTTTGGATTTGATTTCTATTAACCATTGATCCCCTTCTTTACTCATGATAATATCCCCGTTCTTTAAGGGGTAGAAATCTTGTTGGGAGTATTCAATGAGTTTTGGATTTTTGGCTTTTCTTTTAGGCTTGTAAAGGAATGGGTTTTTTGTATCATTATTGGCATTATTAGTGTTGTTATGGGGATCATTTTGGTATAAGGGCGGGTTTTTTTCATTATTATCGCTTGGCTCATTCAACAAAATCACAGGAGTTTCTTTAGGGTCATTGTCTTCGTCGTTAGTCAGTTGGAAAAAAGCGTTTGTTTCCTTTATAGGCTGATACACCATGTTTTGTAAAAAAATCGTTTCGCTAAAGACTTCATAATCCGAATCCACATAGCTAGGGCGTTTAGAACCGTCATTTTCTTGCTCTTGGGCTTTTTTTTGCAACTTAATAAACCTCTCTTGCGAGCAAGCTAAAAAGCATATTAAAATCATTATTACCACGCCTATTTTTTTGACTAAAAACAATGCTAGACCCTTATTTAAGCTTTAAATAACTATAATATTGTAATCTAATTTTGATTAAATTGAAGCGATAAAAAAGATGAATACAAGCCATAAAACTTTAAAAACCATTGCGATTTTAGGCCAGCCTAATGTGGGGAAAAGTTCACTATTTAACCGCCTGGCTAGAGAAAGGATCGCTATCACTTCAGATTTTGCAGGCACTACACGAGACATTAACAAACGAAAAATCGCATTGAATGGCCATGAAGTGGAATTGCTGGATACAGGGGGCATGGCTAAAGACGCTCTTTTGTCTAAAGAAATCAAAGCCCTTAATTTAAAAGCCGCTCAAATAAGCGATTTGATTTTATATGTTGTGGATGGCAAGTCTATCCCTAGCGATGAAGATCTCAAACTTTTTAGAGAGGTTTTTAAAACCAACCCTAACTGCTTTTTAGTGATCAATAAAATTGACAACGACAAAGAAAAAGAGCGAGCTTATGCGTTTTCTTCTTTTGGCATTCCCAAGAGTTTTAACATCTCCGTTTCGCACAATAGGGGCATTAGCGCATTGATTGATGCGGTATTGAACGCATTGAATTTAAACCAAATCATAGAGCAAGATCTGGATGCGGATATTTTAGAAAGCTTAGAAACCCCTAATGACGCTTTAGAAGAAACTAAAGAAGAAGAGATCATTCAAGTAGGCATCATTGGGAGGGTGAATGTGGGCAAAAGCTCGCTTTTAAACGCGCTCACAAAAAAAGAAAGGAGTCTTGTCTCTAGCGTGGCTGGCACGACCATTGACCCCATAGATGAAACCATTCTAATAGGCGATCAAAAAATTTGCTTTGTGGATACCGCTGGCATCAGGCATAGGGGTAAAATTTTAGGCATTGAAAAATACGCGCTAGAACGCACGCAAAAAGCCTTAGAAAAATCCCACATCGCGCTTTTAGTTTTAGATGTGAGCGCTCCTTTTGTGGAATTAGACGAAAAGATCAGCTCCTTAGCAGATAAACACTCTTTAGGCATCATTCTTATTTTAAACAAATGGGACATCCGCTATGCCCCTTATGAAGAGATCATGGCGACCTTAAAAAGGAAATTCCGCTTTTTAGAATACGCTCCTGTGATCACAACCAGCTGCTTAAAAGCACGCCATATAGATGAAATCAAGCATAAAATCATAGAAGTCTATGGGTGTTTTTCCAAACGCATTCCCACAAGCTTGCTCAATAGCGTGATTTTTCAAGCCACCCAAAAACACCCCTTGCCAAGCGATGGCGGTAAATTAGTGAAAGTGTATTACGCCACGCAATTTGCCACCAAACCCCCTCAAATCTCTCTTGTAATGAATCGCCCTAAAGCCTTGCATTTCAGTTACAAACGCTATTTGATTAACACCTTAAGGAAAGAATTTAATTTTTTAGGCACGCCCTTAATCCTTAACGCTAAAGATAAAAAGAGCGCTCAACAGAATTAAATTTTTTATGCATTAAACCCCCTTAAAAAAGCGTTTTTGCTTGATTTATCTTTAGGATTTGATTATAATTACCGCTCAATCAGTCAGGCTAAGCAACTAAATCGCTTGGTTTTGGCATCTATTAGAAAAGGGGTTATCCACATGAACAAAGCGGAATTTATTGATTTGGTTAAAGAAGCGGGTAAATACAACAGCAAAAGAGAAGCTGAAGAAGCGATCAACGCCTTTACTCTAGCGGTAGAAACAGCTTTAAGCAAGGGTGAGAGCGTGGAGTTGATTGGTTTTGGCAAATTTGAAACCGCAGAGCAAAAAGGCAAAGAAGGTAAAGTGCCAGGAAGCGATAAAACTTATAAAACTGAAGACAAACGAGTGCCTAAATTCAAACCCGGCAAAATCCTTAAACAAAAAGTTGGAGAAGGCAAGTAAATTTGATCCACTCAGCAAGGGGCTTATCAATAGAGTTTCTTGCTTTCTTAATAAAATGTCCTTGTAGCTCAGCTGGATAGAGCGTATGATTCCTAATCGTAAGGTCGTGGGTTCGAATCCCGCCAAGGACACCATTCGTGCTATTTTCACTACCATAGGGATTTAGTCGTTGTTTGTGTTGTTTGTGAAAAAGGTAGTTAAAAGGAATTAAAAATTTAACCTTATCCTTAAAAAGCACTCAAAAAAATATTTTATTTCTTATCTTATTTAAAAAATATTCAAAGCATTTTTTACAATTAAAAAGATCTTTCAAAAAACAAGCGATAATCTCTTAAAAAAGCGCTTTTTAGGGGGGTTTTAGTTGTGGGTTGTAGGGGAGGATTTTTCAAAATGCCCCCTATCCTTTTAAGAAAATGGGTTTAAAAATCAAACTTAAAAAATGAGTTTTATCATAAAATAAAATCTTAAAACAATAAAACAAAGCCATTAAAATCCCCTTTTTTTAAAAATTGAGTTATCCCTATTAAAAATTTTAGGAAAGCCAAAAAATAAATCATAACCCCCTAGACTTTAAACTTAAAGCTCACTAGCCTTATAAGATTAGTTAAGAATATCCGCATGACAAATCCATTCAAAAATGATATAATAGACTTGATCAACTCATTTTAAGGAAATGCCCATGCGTTTGCACACTGCCTTTTTTGGTATTAATTCGTTGCTCGTTGCCACTCTTTTGATAAGCGGTTGCAGTCTCTTTAAAAAGCGTAACACTAACGCCCAGCTAATCCCCCCTTCAGCTAATGGCTTGCAAGCCCCCATTTATCCTCCAACCAATTTCACCCCCAGAAAGAGCATTCAGCCTCTCCCAAGCCCACGCTTTGAAAATAACAATCAGCCTATCATCAGCTCTAACCCCACTAACGCTATCCCTAACACCCCCATTCTCACGCCTAATAATGTCATTGAATTGAACGCAGTGGGCATGGGTGTGGCTCCAGAATCCACCATTTCGCCCTCTCAAGCCTTGGCTTTGGCCAAGCGAGCGGCTATTGTTGATGGCTACCGCCAATTGGGTGAAAAAATGTATGGTATTAGAGTGAACGCTCAAGACACCGTCAAAGACATGGTTTTACAAAATTCCGTGATTAAAACCAGAGTCAACGCTCTCATTCGTAACGCTGAAATCACTGAGACCATCTATAAAGACGGCTTGTGTCAAGTGAGCATGGAGCTTAAATTAGACGGCAGGATTTGGTATCGTATTTTGAGCGGAGCGAGAGGATAAACCCTCTTACTCTATAACCATGCGGTATTTTAGAAGCGCTTTTTTATTATTTTTCATGACGCTTTTTTTTGTCTCTTGCTCCAAGCACCCTTTTTCTAAGCAAACCCCCAAAACTAGGGAGCAAATCAGACAAGAAGAAGCCAATAAAAAAAGAGAAGAGACTTTGAATGCCTTGCGCCAATTCAGGCTCATTTATATTAACACGCCGGTTTTTCGCTTTTATGATTACGGCACGATTAAAACCGATAAAGACCATAATATTGAAGTAACCCTTTACAAGCTCAGCCAAAGAGTGGGCGATATTTATATGACTAAACGAAACATTTGTTTTAGCCAAAAATGTTCGGCTAAATGGATTGCTGCAAGGGATTTGTTTGGTAACGTGAGCTATGGGGATTTGTTTGATGACATTGTTTTAGGGAGGGATATTTTTAAAGGTTTAGGCAAGCGCCACTTAACCCCTGAATACGTGATCCAAAGGTTTCAAAAAAGCGGGGAAATTATCCTTTATGAAAGAAAAAATGGCCTGATTTCTTTCCAGAATTTGACGCAAAAAATTGCTATTAGGATTGAACCCTATGAGCCTTCTTTACAAGATTTAGAAGATAATGAAAACGCTGATAGCGAGCTTCAATGAAAAACTTTTCCCCACTTTATTACTTTAAAAAGCTCAAAAAACGCCATTTAATCGCTCTGAGCCTGCCCTTGCTTTCTTATGCCAATGGCTTTAAAATCCAAGAGCAAAGCCTAAATGGCACGGCTTTAGGCTCGGCGTATGTCGCTGGGGCTAGGGGCGCTGACGCTTCCTTTTACAACCCGGCGAATATGGGCTTTACTAACGATTGGGGTGAAAACAGAAGCGAATTTGAAATGACCACCACCGTGATCAATATCCCGGCCTTTAGCTTTAAAGTCCCTACGACTAATCAAGGCTTGTATTCGGTTACGAGTTTAGAAATTGATAAAAGCCAACAAAATATTTTAGGCATCATCAACACTATAGGGCTTGGCAATATCCTTAAAGCGCTTGGCAATACGGCTGCTACCAATGGCTTACAACAAGCAATCAATCGTGTTCAAGGGCTTATGAATCTAACCAATCAAAAAGTCGTAACCCTCGCTTCAAATCCTGATACTCAAATCGTGAATGGCTGGACGGGCACGACTAATTTCGTTTTACCCAAATTCTTTTATAAAACGCGCACGCATAACGGCTTCACTTTTGGGGGGAGTTTCACCGCTCCTAGCGGACTAGGCATGAAATGGAATGGTAAGGGGGGGGAATTTTTACATGATGTGTTTATCATGATGGTAGAGCTTGCCCCTAGCATGAGCTATACTGTTAATAAGCGCTTTTCTGTGGGGGTGGGTTTAAGGGGGCTTTATGCGACCGGGAGCTTTAATAACACCGTTTATGTGCCTTTAGAGGGCGCTTCGGTTTTGAGCGCGGAACAGATTTTAAATTTACCCAACAATGTTTTTGCCGATCAAGTGCCAAGCAATATGATGACTTTATTAGGCAATATTGGCTACCAGCCGGCGCTTAATTGCCAAAAAGCCGGTGGGGATATGAGCGATCAAAGCTGTCAAGAGTTTTATAACGGCTTGAAAAAAATCATGGGTTATAGCGGTTTAATCAAAGCGAGCGCGAATCTTTATGGCACGACTCAAGTCGTGCAAAAATCTAACGGGCAAGGCGTATCGGGGGGCTATAGAGTGGGTTCGAGTTTGCGTGTGTTTGATCATGGGATGTTTTCGGTGGTGTATAATTCTTCAGTTACTTTCAATATGAAAGGCGGTTTAGTGGCTATCACAGAGCTTGGCCCTTCTTTAGGGAGCGTTTTGACTAAAGGCAGTTTGAATATCAATGTTTCACTCCCCCAAACCCTAAGCCTAGCCTACGCCCACCAATTTTTTAAAGATCGCCTAAGGATTGAGGGGGTGTTTGAGCGCACCTTTTGGAGTCAAGGGAATAAATTCTTAGTAACCCCTGATTTTGCGAACGCTACTTACAAGGGCTTGAGTGGGACAGTGGCTTCACTAGACTCTGAAACGCTTAAAAAAATGGTAGGCTTAGCGAATTTTAAAAGCGTGATGAACATGGGGGCTGGCTGGAGGGACACCAACACCTTTAGATTAGGGGTAACTTACATGGGGAAAAGCTTGCGTTTGATGGGCGCTATTGATTATGACCAAGCCCCAAGCCCTCAAGACGCGATAGGTATCCCGGATTCTAATGGCTATACCGTAGCTTTTGGGACTAAATACAATTTTAGGGGCTTTGATTTAGGCGTAGCGGGGAGTTTCACTTTTAAGAGCAACCGCTCCAGCTTGTATCAATCCCCAACCATTGGGCAATTGAGAATCTTTAGCGCCTCTTTAGGCTATCGCTGGTAAAACATGCCAAATCATCAAAACATACTAGATAACCAAACGATTTTAATCACCGGAGGCACTGGGAGTTTTGGCAAATGCTTTGTTCGTAAAGTTTTAGACACCACCAACGCTAAAAAAATCATCGTTTATAGCCGAGACGAATTGAAACAAAGCGAAATGGCCATGGAATTTAACGATCCTAGGATGCGTTTTTTTATCGGCGATGTCAGGGATTTAGAGCGCTTGAATTACGCTTTAGAGGGCGTGGATATTTGTATCCATGCGGCCGCACTCAAGCATGTGCCTATCGCTGAATATAACCCTCTAGAATGCATTAAAACCAATATCATGGGAGCGAGCAATGTGATTAACGCATGCTTAAAAAATGAAATCAGCCAGGTCATCGCCCTAAGCACCGATAAAGCCGCTAACCCCATTAACCTCTACGGCGCAACCAAATTGTGCAGCGACAAGCTCTTTGTGAGCGCGAACAACTTTAAAGGCTCTTCTCAAACGCAATTTAGCGTGGTGCGTTATGGTAATGTGGTGGGGAGCCGTGGGAGCGTGGTGCCATTTTTTAAAAAATTAGTCCAAAACAAAGCGAGTGAAATCCCCATTACCGATACTCGCATGACACGATTTTGGATCACCTTAGATGAGGGGGTTTCTTTTGTGCTTAAAAGCTTGAAAAGAATGCATGGGGGTGAAATTTTTGTGCCTAAAATCCCTAGCATGAAAATGACTGATCTCGCTAAAGCCCTAGCCCCCAATATTCCTACTAAAATCATAGGGATTCGCCCGGGCGAAAAACTCCATGAAGTGATGATCCCTAAAGATGAAAGCCATTTAGCCCTAGAATTTGAAGACTTTTTTATCATTCAGCCCACCATAAGCTTCCAAACGCCTAAAGATTACACGCTCACCAAACTCCACGAAAAAGGCCAAAAAGTCGCCCCTGATTTTGAATACAGCAGCCATAATAATAACCAATGGCTAGAGCCTGATGATTTGTTAAAATTATTATGAATTTTTTAGAAGATTTATTTTACCCCTTAAGATTGTTAGAAAACAAGCGCGTTTTATTGCTCGTAAGCGGCTCTATTGCAGCATATAAATCCCTAGAATTAACGCGCTTGTTGTTTAAAAGTGGGGCTAGTATCCAAGTGGTGATGAGTAAGGGCGCGAAAAAATTCATCAAACCCTTAAGTTTTGAAGCTTTGAGCCACCATAAAGTCCTGCATGATCGTAATGAAAAATGGTATTACAACCACCAAAACAAATTGCACCATAACCACATCGCATGCGCTACTAATTCTGATTTACTCATCTTTGCCCCTTTAAGCGCTAACAGCTTGTCTAAAATCGCTCACGCTTTAGCGGATAATACCATCAGCGCGACTTTTTTAGCTTGCGCTTCCCCTAAAATCCTAGCCCCTAGCATGAACACTAACATGCTTAATTCCCCTATCATTCAAAGTAATTTAAAACGCTTGAAAGATTCCAACCATATTATTTTAGACACGCAAAACGCCCTTTTGGCATGCGATACTAAAGGCGATGGGGCGATGGCTGAGCCTTTAGAAATCCTTTTTAAAGCCGCTCAAACGCTCTTAAAAGACGCTTATTTTGAAAACAGAGAAGTCATAGTCATGGGCGGCGCGAGTATGGAAAAGATTGACAGCGTTAGAGTCATTAGCAATCTTTCTAGCGGGATTCAAGCGAGCGCTTTAGCCCTAGCGTTATATTTTAAGGGAGCGAAAGTTATTTTGATTGCATCAAGCTTCCCTACCCCTTTGCCTAAAGAAATCACAAGCGTTTTAGTTAGCGACACCGCTTCTTATGAAAACGCCTTAAATAACGCCGCTAAAAACTTGCAAAAACATGCCTTAAAACCCCTACTCTTCAATTTAGCCGCCATTAGCGATTATGTGCCTAAGATTTCTTTTAACCATAAGCTTAAAAAAAGCGAAATCGGTGAAACCCTAAACATTGAATGCGTTCAAAATAAGGATTTACTGGCTTCTGTCAATCCTAATCAATTCGTTAAAATCGGTTTTAAAGCCGAAGACGATCAACAAAACGCCATTAAAAACGCTCAAAATCTTTTAAAACCTTCTCAAGATAACGGCAAGGGTTGCTCTGTGGCCGCTTTGAACCTCATTAAAGATTCACGCCCTTTTGGCTCATTAGAGAATGAATTGTGGCTCTTTAGCCATAAAAAAACCCAAAAAATCCCTTCTATGAATAAATTAGAAGCGAGTTTTAAAATCCTTGATTTTATCAAAGACAACGCCCTTTAATGCTAGAAGCCCTAAACGCCCTAAACCAGCTTAACGCTCTTCATTCCAAAAACGCCGCACACCATTTTAACGCCACTTTACCCATTCTTTTAAAAGTGCTAGAAAAACAAGATAAAGATCTTTTTCTTTTGCAAGTGGGTAATAAAATTATCCCCACCAAAAGCGAACAGGAATTAAAAATCAATCAGCCTTATTTTGCGACTATGCAAAGGAATCAGCTGGGCGATATTGTGCTTAAAAACTTAGTGCCTGCCCCAAAAATCTTAGACGCATTAGACGATTTGCCCACTATTGAAATGCATAAATTAAAAGAAATCTTAAGCGCCAAAGACAACACCCCTTTAAAAGAATACAAAGAACTTTTGAGCGAAAAATTAGTCCATGCTAAAAATCCGCAAGAGTTTTTGAATACAGCCAACATGCTTTTAAGCTTGCAATCGCAGGTTTTAAGCTTTGTGGTTGAAAACGAACGCAAAAAAGCCTTTTTACAGATGAAAGCCAAAAAACAAAGCGTTGATTTTTACGCTCTGTATCCTAACTTGGGCGAAATTGGCGGCGTTATTTATTTGAAGGAAAAAGAAAAACAGCTTTTTTTAAAAACCACTCTCCAAAGGACTCAAAAGGTTTTAAAAGAGGCTCAAAACACCCTTTTAGGCTTTTCTTTTGTGGAAATTGTGTGCGAAAAAACCCCCATGCTTTTTGCCTTTGAAGAGCGCTTATTGGACACGCTGGGGTAGGATTTTAGCGTTTTAAAAACGCTTTTATGATGGATTTAAGCGCTTTTAAATCCAATAAAAAGCGAGACCCTCTTTTTACTTTAATCCATGCAAAATTTTAGAATTCCTCACGCATTTTTTAAAAGTGTTTCAACCGCTAAGGCTTTATCTTTGGCTTGCGTGATCGCGCTAATGACTGCGATACCGCTGAATTTTTGCAATTTTGAAGCGTTATCTGTCGTGATGCCCCCAATCGCTATAAGGGGTTTTTTTACCTCACTATCGTGTATTTTTTTTAAAAGATTGACGCCTACAGCTTCTTTAGCGTCTTTTTTAGATGGTGTGGGGAAAATAGGGCCTACCCCTAAATAGGCTACGCCGTCTAAATGGCACGCTTTTAGGGCTTGCTCTAAAGTATTGACGCTCAAACCTATAAATTGGCGCTTTTTGCATAAAGTTATTACCTCTTCTATAGCCATGTCTTCTTGCCCCACATGCACGCCATCAGCCTTTAATTCTAGCGCGAGTTTTACCTCATCATTGACAATAAAAGGCGCGCCGTATTTTTGGCATAATTTTTGACACTTTAGAGCTAATTGTTTGATTTCAATAGGATCTTGTAGGGCTAAATCGCCTTTTTGACGGAATTGAAACGCTGTGATTTTAGATTTTAAAGCTAATTCTAAAGTGTCTAAAAGCGCGTTTATCCTATCGCCTTTTATATGGTAGAAATCTTGCGAACCAGCCACAAACATGAGTTTCAAACAATTCGCATCAAACATGCTTTTTAACGCTCCATAAATTCAAAGGCCCATGCCCATGCCCAATGTTTAAGGGGTTTTGAATGATGATAGTTAAAAGCTCTTTAGCCTTTGTGATAGCGTTTTTTAAATCCAGCCCTTGAGCGAGTAAGCCCACAATCAAGCTAGACAGAACACAACCCGTGCCATGCGTGTTTTTGGTGTTAAAGCGCTTGGCGTTTAGGACAAATTCAATGTCTTCTAAAAACACCCAGTCGTTGCTAAACTCCCCTTGAAAATGCTCTGTATGCCCCCCTTTAATCACGGCGTTTTTGACGCCTAAATCCCTTAAAATACCCATCGCTTTTGAAGCGCTTTTATCGTCTCGCACTTGAACGCCTGTGAGCGCATAGACTTCAGGGAGGTTAGGGGTTAGTAAATTGGTTTTAGGTAAAAGGCGTTTTTTTAAGCTTAAAATCGCCTCTTCTTCTAAAAGCAAAGCCCCATTTTTTGCCACCATCACCGGATCTAAAACGCACAACCCAAAATCACAAGTTTCTAAAGTGTCTGCTACGCATTCAATGATTTGAGCGTTGCATAACGCTCCCATTTTGAACGCTTTGATAGAAAAATCATCTCTAATGGCTAAGATTTGCGCTTTCACGCTCTCTACACTCAATGGATAAACCCCATGCACGCCCTGTGTGTTTTGGGCGGTTATACAAGTGATCACGCTTGTCCCAAACACGCCCAAAGTTTGAAACGCTTTCAAATCGGCCTGTATCCCAGCGCCCCCACCGCTATCGCTACCAGCAATGCTTAAAACTTGCGGATAAACTTTCACAACTCTTCCTTAATAAGGCTGTTTTCTAACTTTGTGGGCAAGCTTAGAGCGTCTAAAAAATAAAACAAGAACGAACCATTAGAGCCGTTATTTTCTAACACTTTTTTTTGCGCACTAAAAGCGGCTTGTTTATAGAGCGCGCAAAGTTGCGCCATAGAATCTAAGGGGTCTTTTTTCAAACTCAAAAAGCTCGCGCACGCTGCGGTGTGCAAACACCCAGCCCCAGTAATCACAGCCAAATACTCGCTCCCCCCAGTAATACTAAAAACTTTTTTCCCATCGCTCACGAAATCTATTTTACCCGTCATTACCGCTATCACAGAATATTTTTGAGCCACTCGTTTGACAATTTCTATAGGCGTGGCGGAATGCTTGGAATCTAACCCCTTACTTTCGCAAGAAATTCCCACTAAAGAGCCTAATTCTGCAGCATTACCCCTAAGAACGCTAATCCCTTCGCTTTCTAAAAGCTCTAAACTGGTGCCATGGCGCAAAGCGCTCGCTGAGCACCCCACAGGATCTAACACAATGGGTTTATTCAAAGCCTTATAATGTTTGATCGCCTCTTTAGCGCATAAAATGGTGCGTTCATTGAGAGTGCCAATATTGATAGCGAGCGCGTCAGAAATTTTTGCCAAATCTTGCATTTCAGCAATGGCATCACTCATTAAAGGTGATGCCCCTAAGGCTAACAAACCATTAGCCACGAATTGCGCCACCACATAATTGGTGATATTATGCACTAAGGGGCGTTTTTGGCGTAACTCTTTTAACATTATGAGCCTCCTTAAACTTTCTTTTATTTTACAAAAAAATCCATTAAGCGGCGCTGTCTTTGAGTTTTAATGTGAAAGCGTTCAAAAATGAACTATTTTTCATTAATCTCATCTTGTTTAACCCCATTTTTTTTAACCTCATTTTTTTTAAATATAGAACTAGTGAGATCACAAAAGCGGTGGAAAAAACGAGAAAGGCTTGCAGCGACTTTTTCTTTCACCTCTTGATAGCGCGAATTTTTGTCAAACCTGGAGGGTTTTTCTTTAATGATTTTAGGGAATTCCGTCCCGCTGAAGCTAATTTCGCCCCCGCTAAAGGCATGCTGCATGAACGAATAGGCTTTTTCTTCATTCAAGCGGTTTTCTTCTATGATATTTTGGAATTCCTCTTCTCTTTTTTGGTGGATGTAATCTTGAAAATACGCATGGACTTCTTGGTCTTTGTTGTATTTGTCAATGAAATCCATGATCAAATCTTTTTTATTCCTTAACTCTATGCTGGAGTTGATGATTGGCTCTATTTTGGTTTTAACGTCTTGAATTTCTAGATCATGCTCTTTAGCGAATTCTTCAATCAAATTCAAAATATAGTCAATATTGACTTCCACTTGCTTAATGAGTTCAATTTCAAAAATCAAATCGTCGTTAATCTCTTCTTTATCCCTCCCTTTTTCTGGCCTCATTTCATCGTAAAAATCAAGGTATTTGCTTTGATAGTCTTGAAAATCCCTTGGGTTGATGTAATCGTCTTTTTTAAAACTTTCAAAGCTGTTTAAAATATTTTCTAATTTCAAAATCTTGCCAAAAAGCTTAATGAAATCCTTTTTCTGGCTTTCTGAAATAATCGGCTCTTTTAAGGGAAATTCTCTTAAAAGCCTTTCAATCAAACCCTCATAGCCCTCGTATTCCTTATTATTGTCCGTGTAGCCTTTCAAATAATCTTCATATTTCCTTAATAGCGCAATAGTTTTAGCGTCCTTGTTGCCAAAAAGCATGAGAGCGTCATTTAAATCCTGCTCTAAATCCCTAAAACACACGATATTCCCATGCGTTTTAACGCTATCTAAAATGCGGTTTGTGCGTGAAAAAGCCTGAATTAGCCCATGGTGTTTTAGGTTTTTATCCACCCAAAGGGTGTTGAGCCTTGTAGCGTCAAACCCGGTCAAAAACATGTTCACCACCATTAAAAGATCGATTTCACGATCCTTTACTTTTTGAGAAAGATCCTTATAATAACTTTGGAATTTTTGATCCGAAGTGTCAAAAGAAGTTTTAAACATCCCATTATAATCCGCAATCGCGCCCTCTAAAAAATCCCTTGAGCTTTTATCTAGCCCGTTAGCGCTTTCATTGTTTTCATCTTCTAGCGCATCAAGTTCTTCATTAGTGCTATAGCTAAAAATGGTAGCGATTTTAAGGTCGTGTTTTTCTTCTTTAAAAGCTAGGTAGTATTTTTTCAGCGCTTCTATACTAGAGCATGCCAGAATGGAATTGAATTTTTTATTTTTAGTGGCTTGATTGAAACGCTCTAAAATGCATTTAGCGATTTCTTTGATCCTCCTAATATCCAAAAGGGCGTTTTTTTCATCAACCGCTCTAACCTTATTATCTATAATGTCCTCTTTAGCTTTAATGGTGTTGTGGTATTCCACTCTAAAAGGCAAAACATTTTTATCCCTGATCGCATCAATAATGGTGTATTGGTGGAGGCATTCCCCAAATTTCTGCTTTGTCGTGCCTAAAGGGTTGTTTTTATCGCAATTTTGTGCAAAAATGGGCGTGCCTGTGAACCCAAAAAGGTGGTATTTTTTAAACGCTTTAGTGATAACTTGGTGCATTGAGCCTAACTGACTCCTGTGGCATTCATCAAAAATCATCACCACTTCTTCATTAAAGATCGCATGCCCTTTAAGGTGGGATTTAACGAATTTGTCTAATTTTTGGATCGTGGTGATAATGATTTTAGCGTTAGGGTTTTCAAGCTGTTCTTTTAAAATCTTGGTGCTTGTGTTGGAATTAGCGCAATCTTTTTGGAATTTATCGTATTCTTTCATGGTTTGATAGTCCAAATCCTTTCTATCCACCACAAACAAAACTTTTGAAACGCTCTCTAATTCTTTAGCCAACGCCGCGCTTTTAAAGCTCGTTAAGGTTTTACCGCTCCCTGTCGTGTGCCAGATATAGCCTTTGCTTTGATTTTTTCCATAAGTTTTACTATTTTGTGCGGCTTTGATTTTTTCTAAAATCCTTTCGGCCGCCACGATTTGATAAGGCCGCATCACCAATAAAACCTCATCGCTCGTAAAAACGCAATAGCGCGTTAAAACATTCAAAAGGCTATGCTTTGCAAAAAACGATCGGGCAAAATCCATTAAATCTTCAATATTGTTGTTCTTGCTATCCGCCCAATAATTCGTGAATTCAAAAGTATCGGCTTTATGGTTTTTTTCCAGCTGGGCTATTCTTGTGGTGTTTGAATAGTATTTAGAGCTCGTGCCGTTACTGATAACAAAAATCTGCACGAAATCAAAAAGCCCGTCTTCAGCACTAAAACTATCCCTTTGATAGCGCTTGATTTGATTGAACGCCTCTCTAATCGCCACGCCCCTTCTTTTCAATTCCACATGCACTAAAGGCAATCCATTCACAAGGACACTCACATCATAGCGGTTCTCATACTTCCCCCCTTTAGCGCTGTATTGGTGGATCACTTGCAAGGCGTTTTTATGGATATTTTTCTTATCAATGATTTTAATGTTTTTGGTTTTTCCATCCTCAAGGGTTAGGTTAAAAATCGGATCTTCTTGGATTTTTCTCGTTTTAGCCTTATAGTCATCGTTTTTATTAGCGATGAATTGAGAATAAAGAATCTCCCATTCTTTAGGCGTGAAATGATAATCGTTAAGCTTTTCTAACTGCTCTTTTAAATTGTCTTTTAATTCTTGTTCTTTGTAGATTTTTTTAAATTCATAGCCTTGTTTTTGTAAAAGCCCAATAAACGCCCTTTCTAGCTCTGCTTCGCTCTCATAAGCGCTTTTCTTTTCATTATCGCTATGATACTCGGCCATCACGGTGCTTTCATTGCTTTCTGCGATAATCTCATAGATCATGGTTTATGCCTTGTTTTGGAGAGGTTTAAAAGTCAATAGTTTTTCTCTGTAATATTCGTATTGCTTTTTTCGGGCTTCTATTTCAGCTGGTATACCGGCTAATAAATCGGTGGTTAGGATTGAAAATTGATCCAAAATCTTAACGATCTCTTGTTGGATTTCTAGGGGTGGGATGGGGATTGTTATTTTTGAAAGTAATTTCTTTGAAACATTGAAGCGTGTTACACCATTAGCAACTTTTGAAATATTTTTCCTAAAATTGTAATCTCTTAAAAAATGTTTAAGAAACGATGGATTAAATAAATTCTCATCAAAAAATCTAAAACCAAAACAAAAACTATTAAGATAAATATCTTTTTCAATCTTTTGAGTAACTACGCAAGACATCGCACAATCCTCTAAATTTTCAGATGAACCAGTAAAAAGCACATCGCCTAATTGAATTGTATTTTGTTTTTCTTTATCCCCTATTTGAACACTTTCTAAAGCATTTAGATCTAATTGTGGATTATTAAAAACATTGACATAAGGAACATAAAATTTATTCCCTTGAGAGAAAGATTTTTTACTTTTTCCAACAAGTCCGCTATAAAATCCCCCAATATCCCCCAACTTCCTAAACTCCACCCCCTTAGGCGCTAAAGTTTGGAGTAGGGTTTTTAAGGGTTTGGGGTAGGTTTTTTGCGCTCATTTTTGCGTCTTTGTGGTTTTGTTTAATGTCCTTAAAGTCTAAAAGCATGTTTTGGTAATACTCATATTGCTTTTTTCGCGCTTTTAATTCTGTGTTTAATTCTGTGTTTAATTCTGTGAAAGCGTCCAAAATCTTAACGATCTCTTGTTGGATTTCTAGGGGTGGGATGGGGATGGTTATTTGCATAATATTATTACTAGAAATGCTATAAGGTATAGCGCTTCTATTTGAAATAGAATATAAATAATTTTGCATGTTTGTTAATACATAATAAAGGTATCTATTGATTAGGGTTTCGTTTGGAATGACAGAAAAACAAACATCATTTGCCCAAAACTTTTGATTTTGCCAATTGACAAATCCGGCTGTTCCATATTGAGCTATAGTAATTGTATTTTCCTCTCTGTTATATTCATTTAAATATCCCATAAATCCTATTCCACCAGATACAACGGGATATTTTCCTTTATCTAATATTTCTTTTTTTGTAACCCTTTTACCTCTAATGATTTCACACACCTCCCCCAATTTCCTAAACTCCACCCCTTTAGGCGCTAAAGTTTGGAGTAAGCGCTCTATTTTATGCATTTTGCCCTTCTTCTAACTCTTTGATGATGGATTCAAGGCTGTTCCTTAAAGCGCTTTGTTTTTCTACGATTTGAGAAATCTCAGCATTGAGCGCTTCAATGTCAATGGCTTCTTTAGTGTCTTCTTGCTCCACATAGCGATTCACGGATAGGTTGTAATCGTTTTCTTTGATTTTTTCAATACTTGCTAGGGCGCAAAAATGCTTGATTGCTTTCCTTTCCGTATAGGTTTTTAAAATCTTTTCTCGGTTGTGTTCTTTGAGCTTGTTTTTCTTGCCTTCTTTGACAAATTCCTTACTCGCATCAATAAAAAGCGTGGTGTCGTCTTGTTTGTTTTTCTTAAGCACTAAAATACAAGTAGCGATACTCGTTCCAAAAAAGAGGTTGTCTGGTAAAGCGATCACGCAGTCAATGAAATTTTCTTTAACTAAATATTCTCTGATTTTTGCTTCAGCATTCCCTCTATAAAGCACCCCCGGGAATTCCACGATCGCAGCAGTGCCGCTATTGGACAGATAAGAAAGCATGTGCATGGTGAAAGCGAGATCGGCGGCGTTTTTGGGTGCTAGCACACCGGCTTTGCTAAAGCGCTCATCGCTGATTAAAATGGGGTCTTTATCGCCCACCCATTTAGTGGAATAAGGAGGGTTGGAAACGATCGCATCAAAAGGCTCATCGTCTTTGTGTTTTGGGTCTAAAAGCGTGTCCCCTAGCGCGATGTGGAATTTAGAGTAATTGATGTCATGCAAAAACATATTGATTCGGCAAAGGTTGTAAGTGGTCAGGTTGATTTCTTGCCCAAAATACCCTTTTGAAACATTTTTATCGCCTAACACTTTAGAAAATTGTAAGAGTAACGATCCGCTCCCACAGCATGGGTCATAAACTTTATTGACGCTTTCTTGGTTGTGCAGGGCGATCTTAGCGAGCAGTTCGCTCACTTCTTGGGGGGTGAAAAATTCCCCTCCGCTTTTGCCGGCATTGCTCGCATACATGGTCATTAAATATTCATAAGCGTCGCCAAAAACATCAATCCCGCTTTTTTGGTAGTCGCCTAATTGCATATCCCCTATGGCTTGAAGGATTTTAGTCAGTTTTTCAACCCTATTTTTATGAGAGCTCCCTAATTTATTGCTGTTGACATCTAAATCCGCAAACAAGCCTTTGACATTTTCTTCTGATTTAAACCCAAGGCTGGATTTTTCTATTTCGTTAAAAATATTTTGTAAGGTTACATTGAGATCTTCGTTAGTGCGTGCGTTTTTTAACACATTACAAAATAAAGCGCTTGGCGGGATGAAAAAGCCTTTTTCTTCAATCAGGCCTTCTTTTGCGCTTTCAGCTTCTTCATCGCTCAATAAAGCGTAATCAAAACTCAGATCGCTCTCTCGCTCTTCTTTATTGATGTAATGAGTCATGTTTTCTGAAATGTAGCGGTAAAAAAGAATGCCTAAAACATATTGCTTAAAATCCCAGCCATCCACTGAGCCTCTCAATTCATTAGCCACTTTCCAAATGGTGTTGTGCAATTCGTTGCGCTCTAATGAAGAAGATTTATCCGCTTGAGTGTTTTTGTTTTCCATGATAATAAGCCCCTTTTTTGTGTTTTGATTGGCGTTTTTAGTGCACCACTTAAAGGTTTCATTATAGCAAAGAATATTATTTTTTTATTCCCTGTATTTCCCATGCATTTGTGTGGTAAATAAGCTATAATCGCCCTTTTAAAGTTCATTTTTAAGGGGTTTGAATGGTATTTGACAGAACAATAAGCGTAAGAGAAAAAAAAGCGGCTAAAACGCTTGGGATTGTGGGGGTGGTCTTTTTCATTTTGTTTGGCATTGTGATAAGCGGGGTGGCTTTTCAAAAAGAGTGGGTGCAACAATTGGATTTATTTTTTATAGACTTGATCCGCAACCCTGCCCCCATTCAAGGGAGCGCGTGGCTTTCTTTCGTGTTTTTTAGCACATGGTTTGCGCAAAGCAAGCTCACCACTTCTATCGCTTTACTCATTGGCTTGTGGTTTGGGTTTCAAAAACGAATCGCTTTGGGGGTGTGGTTTTTCTTTAGCATCTTATTAGGTGAATTCACCTTAAAATCCCTTAAGCTTTTAGTGGCGCGCCCACGGCCTGTAACCAATGGCGAATTGGTTTTTGCGCATGGCTTTAGTTTCCCTAGCGGGCATGCTTTAGCTTCAGCGCTTTTTTACGGCTCTTTGGCGTTGTTGTTATGCTATTCTAACGCCAACAATCGCATTAAAACGATTATTGCTGTGGTTTTGCTTTTTTGGATTGTTTTAATGTCGTATGATAGGGTTTATTTAGGGGTGCATTACCCTAGCGATGTTTTAGGAGGGTTTTTATTAGGGGTTGCCTGGTCATGCTGCTCTTTAGCGCTTTATTTAGGGTTTTTGAAACGCCCCTACAAAACCGCTTAAAGCGTTTTTAAAAAGAAAGTTATGAGTTAGGGTATAACTCCTCTTTCTTTTTGATCTCATCAAATTCATCTTTATAGCGGTTTTGGTTCTTTGGGTCATAATCCACAACGCTCTTTAAAAAACCGCTGAATTCTTCATTTTTTTCGCTAAGCTCTAAAGCCACGGTGTAATCAATTTTTTCTTTGTATTTAGCGTTCAATAAAATAGCGCTTTTGTTCTCATCAGTCCTCAAATCAATCACGCCAATCCCAAAACTCGCATGCAAACGCTTCAACAAATCCATGAGTTTAAGATCATGCGTAGCAATATGATGACCCACTAAATACCCCTCATTAGCCCACGAGCTGTTAGAAATCGCTTGAAAATAACACTTCCTGCAATTATTCACGCTGATTTCTTTTTTCAATTCAAAGCTCACCAGTTTAACGGGTAAAGTGTCAAATTTCTTAGAAAAAGCGATTAAATTTTCATTAGACAATTCAGCGTGCAAAAATCTAACCCCCACCATGTCCGGATAAAGCCACCTGTCCATGCCTCTTGGCGATCTTGCACTCCCTTCATGAAAAATGGTTTTCGTGTAGCATTTCAAATTTTCATTGTGGCAAGCCATGTAAGTTAAAAAGGGGTTCAAATTTCTTTCATGCGCGATTTTAACGCTTGGAGCACTTGATTTTTGAGCGTTTAAAACCGGCTCTTTAGATGCGCTTTTTAAAGCGATTAAAACGGGTTTTTCTTGCGTTTTCAAAAAAGGCAACTCTTCGCCCTTATTTAAGGCTGTATAAATAGCAGCGCTAACACTCTGATCGGGAGTGTTGCCCCCATAATCAAACATGCTTTCAATCTCGCCTTTTTCAAAAAGCTCTTTGGCTTTATGATAAATCTCAGTAACCTTAATAGGCTCTTTGATAATTTCTAAAACGCTTTGAATGATTTTAATATCTCGTGGTTTCATTTTTTGCTCGCTAAATACTCTTCATAACTGCCTTTAAAATCAATAATTGAAGCGCCTTTAGGGCTTGGGACTAGTTCAATGATCCGATTAGCATACGCATCAATGAGCTCTCTGTCATGGCTTACGCAAATCAGCGCCCCATCAAATTTAAAGAGCGCTTCACCTAGCGCGATAATGGCCTCTAAATCCAGGTGGTTGGTTGGCTCATCTAAGACTAAGAAATTCCCCCCCTCTAGCATGAGCTTGGATAAAACCATTCGGTGTTTTTCGCCTCCGCTTAAAGCGTTCACGCACTTTTCTTGCTCTTCGCCATTAAAAAGCATCCTCCCTAAAGCGTTCCTAACCTCTGCGCTTTCAATCTTTTTATTGAAATTAAAGAGCCATTGATACAAGGTCTCCTCACCGCTGATTTCTTCGCTCACATTTTGAGGGAAATAGCCTTTTGAAACGGTCGCTCCCCATTTCACCACGCCCGTATCCGGCTTTAACTCTTCTACTAAAATTTTACAAAGCGTGGATTTACCCACGCCGTTTGGCCCTATGAGAGCGATTTTATCTTTAGGCATCACTTTCAAGCTCACTTGATTTAAAATAATTTGCCCATCATAACTTTTAGAGATGTTTTCGCATTCTAAAGCTTCATTACCAATGGTGCGTTTGGGTTTAAAAATAATGCTAGGATCCCTCCTGCTAGATACCGCTAAGCTTTGAATGTCTAATTTATCCAGTTGTTTTTGGCGGCTGGTGGCTTGCTTGGCTTTAGAAGCGTTAGCGCTGAAACGAGCGATAAATTTTTCTAGCTCTTCTTTTTCTTTGAGTTTTTTATTGCGTTCGGCCTCTTGCTGTTTAGCGATCAAGGTAGAAGCGATATACCAATCGTCATAATTCCCGCTAAATTCGCACACGCTGTGAAAATCCAAATCCAAAATATGCGTGCATACTGCGTTTAAAAAATGCCTGTCATGGCTAATGACTACCATCGTGCCTTCATGGCGTTTGAGGTTGTTTTCTAACCATTCAATGGCGTTTAAATCCAGGTTGTTCGTAGGCTCATCTAAAAGCAAAATATCCGGTTTAGGGAATAAAACTTGAGCGAGAAGGATTTTAAATTTATCGCTGCTTGGCAAGGTTTTCATCAAATCATTGTGCTTAGAGCTAGGAATGCCTAAATCTTCTAGGATTTTTTCAATCACCACTTCGCATTCATACATGGGATCTTCTTCTACGCAAATGGTTTCTAACTCCCCTAGCCTAGCATTCACTTTATCATCGCTCAAATCGCCTTCAGTGTATAAGCGCTCTTTTTCTTTGATAGCGTCATACAAACGCTTATTGCCTATCAAAACCGCATCTTTAAGGCTCAAATCTTCAAAAGCGTATTGATCCTGCCCTAAAACCCCCATTCTCATCCCGCTTGTGATGATGACTTCCCCACTGCTACAATCAATGCTCTTGCTCAAAATCTTTAAAAAAGTGGATTTTCCTGCACCATTAGCCCCAATCAGCCCGTAGCGCTTGTTTTTATCCAGCTTGATATTCACATTCTCAAACAATTTTTTAGTCGCATAGCGTTGCGTTAAGTTGATGGTTTGTAGCATCTTATGATTTCCTTATTTTTGTGATTAGAGAAAGTTTATTGTAGCGTTTTCTTTACAATATTGTATCCCTTGCTTATTATGGTTATCTGTAAGATCTTTGACGCCCAAATCTTATCCAAGTTTATTTAATTTTTTCTCTTGATTTTTTATTCAAATTAAGATAAATTACAGAAGGTGCTTAAAAATAATGCTTAAAATCAAATAATGTTCGTGTTTTACTCTATATGAACATCAAAAGGATCGTGTCATTGAAAATATTTGATTACGAAGACATCCAACTCATCCCTAATAAATGTATTGTGAGTAGCCGTTCAGAGTGTGATACGACCGTTACCTTAGGCAAACACGCATTTAAAATGCCCGTAGTCCCAGCAAACATGCAAACAATCATCAACGACTCGATCGCAGAATTTCTAGCAGAAAATGGCTATTTCTACATCATGCACCGTTTTGATGGAGCGGCAAGAATCCCGTTTGTCAAAAAAATGAAGGAACGCCAATGGATCAGCTCCATCAGCGTTGGGGTGAAAAAGGAAGAATATCTTTTTATAGAAGAGTTGGCCAAACAAAAATTAGCGTCAGACTATATCACGATCGATATTGCGCATGGCCATTCAAATTCCGTCATTGAAATGATCCAACACATCAAAACGCATTTGCCAGAAACTTTTGTGATTGCCGGGAATGTTGGCACACCAGAAGCAGTCCGTGAATTAGAGAACGCCGGTGCTGACGCTACAAAAGTTGGCATTGGACCTGGGAAAGTGTGTATCACTAAAATCAAAACAGGCTTTGGCACGGGTGGTTGGCAACTGGCAGCTCTTAGATGGTGCTCTAAAGCAGCAAGAAAACCGATTATTGCAGATGGTGGTATTCGCACGCATGGCGATATTGCAAAATCAATACGCTTTGGCGCGACAATGGTAATGATTGGCTCGCTTTTTGCAGGGCATGAAGAATCATCTGGAGAAACAAAAATAGAAAATGGTATCGCATATAAAGAATATTTCGGTTCAGCTTCAGAGTTCCAAAAAGGTGAAAAGAAAAATATTGAAGGTAAGAAAATTTGGATCCAGCATAAAGGATCATTAAAAGATACGCTGATTGAAATGCATCAAGATCTACAATCTTCAATCTCCTATGCAGGTGGGAGAGACCTTGAAGCGATTCGAAAAGTTGATTATGTCATTGTGAAAAATTCAATTTTCAATGGGGACACAATCTAAAGAAAATCAATGAAAGCGAAGACAGAAAAAATAGTCTTCAATCTCTTTTTCAAGCGATTTGCTTTGACTTGGGTTTTTGTTGTTTTTTGATCCTTTTTTTATTTTCATTGCATCTTGTTGGATCATTTTTTTTCATATAATGTTATAATGTTAGATTCCATCATCTCAATCTTAAGGGTTTTTGTTTTGTTATTCAACACGCCATTATTCATCTTTGCTTTTTTGCCTATTGTCTTTTTAGGGTATTTTATCTTGCAAGCTTATGCTAAAAATCCCCTATTCCCTAAACTATGGCTCGTATTGGCTAGTTTGTTTTTTATGCTTTTTGGAATGTGAAGTATTTGCCCTTATTGGTTGGTTCTATTGTGTTGAATTATCTTGTGTCTTTAAAGATCTATCAAACCCAGCCAAATGCTTATAAAAGATTATGGCTTATTTTGGGCTTGATCGCTAATGTTTCACTTTTAGGATTTTTCAAATACACTGATTTTTTCTTAACCAATTTCAATCTAATATTGAAGAGCCATTTTGAAACCTTGCATTTAATCTTGCCTTTAGCGATCAGCTTTTTCACTTTGCAACAAATCGCTTACTTGATGGACACTTACAAGCAAAATCAAATCATGCAGTCCAAAACGAGAGAGAGAGAGAGAGAGTGAAAACGCTCCTATTTCATTAAATCCCCCTCTTTCATTTTTTTCACTTTCGCATTTTTTAGATTACGCTTTATTTGTGAGTTTCTTCCCTCAACTCATTGCAGGACCCATTGTGCATCATAGTGAGATGATGCCTCAATTTAAAGATAAAAATAATCAATTTTTGAATTACAGAAATATCGCTTTAGGCTTGTTTATCTTTTCTATAGGTTTGTTTAAAAAGGCTGTTATTGCGGATAATATCGCTCATTTTGCTGATTTTGGATTTGATAATGCGGCTAGCTTAAGTTTTATTCAAGCATGGATGGCGTCTTTATCTTATTCGTTCCAGCTGTATTTTGATTTTAGCGGTTATTGCGATATGGCTATAGGCATTGCCCTCTTTTTTAATGTCAGACTCCCTATCAATTTTAATAGCCCCTATAAGGCTTTAAATATCCAAGATTTTTGGAGGAGGTGGCATATCACTTTGAGCCGCTTCTTAAAAGAGTATTTGTATATCCCTTTAGGGGGTAATAGGGTGAAAGAATTAATCGTGTATAGGAATTTAATTTTAGTGTTTTTGATTGGGGGGTTTTGGCATGGGGCTGGTTGGACTTTTATCATTTGGGGGCTATTGCATGGGATTGCTTTGAGCGTTCATAGAGCGTATTCCCATATCGCTAAAAAATTTCATTTCACTATGCCAAAGATTTTAGCGTGGCTCATCACCTTTAATTTTATCAATCTTGCATGGGTGTTTTTTAGAGCGAAGGATTTGAATAGTGCTTTGAAGGTTTTAAAGGGGATGGTTGGAGGATATGGTTTTGCACTGCCTCATTTCTTGCAAGGAAAATGGGCTTATTTAACCCATTTTCATGTTAAATTTGAACGCTTCGTCAATGATGGAGTCCTACTTGGTCCTACCCTCGTTTTTAATACTACAGTACTCTTTCTAGCTATTCTTATATCTCTATTAACTCCTAATAGCATTAACTATACCGAAAAATACACACCAAAATTACATTACGGATTCTATAGTGCTTTTTGTTTTAGTGCTTGTTTGTTATTTAGCTCATCTATAGAACAAGAATTTATTTACTTCAATTTCTAAGGACTAGATTGTTATGAAAAATCTAAACAATATCTGCATAGCCATCTTTTTGCCATTAATATTTGCTTTTTGCCATTAATATTTGTGGGGCTATTAAACTTTATTATAGATCCTTTTGCTTATTTTAGAAAAAATTCATTTTACAAAAGAGACTACAACTTTAATGATACTTTCTTTCTAAGCTACGGACTTATGACACATTATCCTTTCAACAGCATTATCCTAGGCTCATCTGTAAGTGCTAACTTCAATCTTGAGCATAGCGCAAAAATTTTAGGTCTTCAAAACCCCATTAAATTAACTATGCCGGGCGCATCTTTATGTGAGCTTTTTCCTTATCTAAAGTTAGGGATAAACAAGCAAGAAGTTTCTACAATTTTACTAGATTTGAGTCTTGGAAATTGCAATAATAGTGGTCGCATTCCTCCATTCTTGTTTAATGACAAACCTAAGTTAGTTAACGCTATAAAATATTTATTTAACCCTAAAGTTTCTAGCAAATCCCTTTACTACTTAGGGGGTAAGATTTTTGTCAAGCTATTTTTTGCCTTTAGGGATTATGAGTGGATGTATAATTGGTTTCGCCCAAATGTATACAACCTTGATAGCGTTAAAAATGCGTATTTGGAATACCTAAATTCCATTCATAAGCCCATAAACTACACTTTTTAGAAAAACAACATAAAAAAGATATTGAACAAACAGCAAAAGACCATTTGACTCACCTTATTCCCTTGATTAAACAAAACCCAAATATCCATTTTATTCTGTGGTTAGCCCCCTACCCACTCTTAAGATACAAAAGTGATGTATTAGTAACTAAAAATCTACAAGAAATCAACAATCAAAAAGACCTAACAAGTTTAATGAATATTAAATTATTACAATACAGCAATGTAGAAATACATGATTTACGCACCCTAAACTTTACAACAGATTTAAATCGCTACACAGATTTAACTCACTTTGACCAACATGCTCAACATGAAATCCTATTAGCTATCAAAAGCCAAAAATATCGCCTAGATAAAACTAATTTAACAAAATTCAACCAAAAACTTATCAAAATGATAGAAGACTATCAAATCCCTAAAGAAATTCAAAATTAGGGCTAATTTTTATTAGCGAAATGCCTTTCAATGCAATCGCATAAGATGTGGATCATAAGAATGTGCATTTCTTGGATTCGTGGGGTATCATCGCTAGGGACAATCAAAGCCATATCGCTTAAAGGCTTCATTTTCCCCCCATCACGCCCCACTAAACTAAGCGTTTTTACCCCTAAATCTTTGGCTTTTTCATAAGCTTTTAGGACATTTTTGGAATTACCGCTTGTAGAAATCCCTATCAAAACATCGTTTTTTACCCCCAACGCTTCTACTTGTCTGGCAAACACTTCTTCATAACCATAATCGTTTGCAATGGCGGTGAGGGCTGAGGTATCCGTGCTTAAACTTATTGCGCTCAAGCCTTTCCTTTCCAATTTATAACGCCCGGTCAATTCAGCGGCAAAATGCTGCGCATCGCTAGCACTCCCCCCGTTACCACAAATAAGGATTTTCCCTTGGTTTTCTAAAGTTTCTATCAAAAGATGAACGCTTTGTTTTAGTGCTTCTTGCAAACTCTCTAAACTTTTTTCTAACGCTTCCTTATGGGCTAAAAATTCTTTTTTAATCAAACCATCAATCATTGCATGTCCTTTTAATTTTTTCTATGATAGCGCTTGTGGAATAACCTTCTTCAAACTCCATCAAACGGGTTTCTTTAGCAAACTCGCTCCCTATGACTTCTTTATTGAGATAGTCCGCTCCCTTGACTAAAATATCAGGCTTTAGGGCTTGAATCAATTTGATTGGCGTGTCTTCTTCAAACACCACGACATAATCCACGCAAGACAGACTCGCTAAAAGAAACGCTCTGTCTTTTTCGCTCACTATGGGGCGTTTATCCCCCTTAAGCCTTTTAATGGAAGCGTCGCTATTTAACCCTACAATGAGAATGTCCCCTAAAGCTTTAGCCTTTTGCAAATAACTCGCATGCCCTTTATGGAGGATGTCAAAACAGCCATTGGTGAAAACGATTTTTTGCTGATCTAAAGTTTCTAACAGCTTTTCTAAAGGGAGGATTTTAGGGTGCGTTTGGTTTAAAATCAAAGCGATTTCTTCTAAACTCGCTAACGCGCTCCCCATTTTACCTACCACCACAGCCGCAGCCGCATTGGCAAACTCGCAAGCTTCTTTTAGGCTCATCGATTCTAATAAAGAGAGCGTTAAAGACGCGATCACCGTATCGCCTGCCCCGGTTACATCATAAACCTCTTTAGCGATAGTGGGGCAATTGACTAGCTCGCCTTTTTCTAAAAAAGCGATGCCTTGTTCGCTCAAAGTTACTAAAGGCATGGCGATATGATAAGTTTCTTTTAAGATTTGGAGTGCTTTTGATAAATTCGCATGGCTGTCTAACTTCAAATGGAGCGCTTGCTCTAATTCAATGCGATTAGGCGTGATCAAACTCGCATGAGAATATTTGCTATAATCCTTCCCTTTAGGGTCGCATAAAATGAGCTTGTGGTGTTTGTTGGCTAGAGCGATCATTTTTTGAGTGAGTTCAAAATCCAACACGCCCTTATTGTAATCTGAAAGGATAACGCCATCTATTTCTTGGATTTTTTCTGTGAAAAAATCTAAAAGTTTTTTTCTTAAATCAGCGTTTAAAGGGTCTTTGATTTCCTTATCCACGCGTGCGATTTGCTGGTTTTGTGCGATGATGCGCGTTTTGAGCGTGGTGCAACGGGTTTTATCTGTTAAAATTCCTGAAGTGTCAATATTCTTGGCTTTGAGAGCGTTAATAAAATGCTCGCCCTCTAAATCATCGCCCACAACCCCACATAAAAAAACTTTAGCTTTTAAAGAAATGAGATTATTAGCCACATTAGCCGCTCCGCCTAAATTCTTGCTCTCCCTTTGGACTTCTAAAACAGGCACAGGGGCTTCAGGCGAAAGGCGTTCGCTCTTCCCCCACAGGTAATAATCAGCGATCAGATCCCCTATGACTAGGATTTTTTTCATGCATGCTGTTCTTTAAAAATCGCATGGATATGGGGCAAATAATCTTTAATGCCGCTTTCTAAATCGTATAAAGGGGTGTAATCCAAATCCAAAATAGTGGGTTCAATATGCGCTTGGGTGTGATTTTGGAAGAAAGCGTAAGGGTTTTTGATGTAAGTTACTTTAAAATCCCCTAAATGCTCTTTTAAAATGCTAACTATTTCATTATAACTTCTGGCTTGGGAATAACCCACATTATAAACCCCGCTTTTTTGAGCCTTCATCGCTTTCACATTCGCTTGGATCACATCTTCAATATAGACAAAATCCCTTAATTGCTCGCCAAATTCAAAAAGCTTGACTTCCTTAAACGCCATTATGCCTAAGGCGAGTTGCAAAACCATAGAAGCGGTTTTTTCTTTATAAAATTCCCTAGGCCCATAGACATTAAAATACCTTAAGCCCACTTGAATATTGTCATTTGAATGGGAGAGGACAAATTCGTCCATGCAAAGCTTGGAAAAGCCATAAACATTTTCAGGGCTTTCGTTTTTGCCTACCACATTGGGGGCTTTGGTGTTGCCATAAACGCCCGCTGAAGAAGCGTAAATCACTTTAGCTTTTTTTGAGCGAGCGATTTCTAAAAGGTTTAAAAAAGCCTGATAATTGGTTTTCATCACTAATTCTTGATCCAGCATGGTCGTATCAGAGACAGCGGCTTGGTGGAACAAATAATCAAAATGCAATTTTTCTAAACGCCTTAAATCTAAGGGGTTATTAATATCAGCGATAACCACCTCACCCTTAAAACCGATTAAATTCTTAAAATGCCCTAAGGAACTGGGGCGCTTATTACTAGAGAGTGTGTTACTGCGAAACTTATCCAAAATTACCACTTTAGCTTTAGGGTAGTTCTCTTGAAAATAAAAGGCCAAATTGCTACCCACAAAGCCAGCCCCACCGGTGATTAAAATCGTTTGATTTTCTAATTCATCATCAATATAACGCATTATTATCCTTATTTAATCCAATGGATCATCTCTTTAAGATCTTTGCATTGTATCCAAGAATGAGAAGTTTTTAAAAAATTTGTGGCCAATAAAAGATTGTTTTTAACTTTAGCGTTCAAGCCGGCTAACATGTCGCTCTCTTTATCGCCTATCATAAAAGATTGCTCCAAGCAAATTTGATGCTCTCTAGCGGCTTGCAAAATCAAAAAGGGCTTTGGCTTTCTGCAAGCGCAATTTTCTTCTGGAGCGTGCCTGCAAAAATAGATGCCATCCAAATTAAAACCTAATTCTTTAAGCAAGCTTTCTTGGAGGTATTCAGTGAGTGTTTCAAAATCCTTAAGGGTGTAATAGCCCCGGTTGATCCCGGATTGGTTGGTGATTAAAAGCAGTTTGTAACCTAAAGATTTCGCATGGTTTAGTAATTCAAAAATCCCTTTTTGAAACTCAAAATCTTCTTTTTGACTCACATAGCCTTTATCAATATTGATAATGCCGTCTCTGTCCAAAAAAAGGGCTTTGTTAGTGGTGCTCATGCATTCGCTTGTGATCATGTTGGGTGGTTTCGCTTGAATGATGCATCGCATGGGGGTTTTGGTGGTTAATGAGCATGATTCCCATATAAAGAATATAAAGCCCAAAAACCCCCATTAAACCTTTAGACAAAAGATTGAAAAATTTCCTATAAGAAACAGAAATTTTGCTTAAAAAAACCCCCATTAAAAACAACGGCACGCTGGTGCCAAGCCCAAAAGAAAGGCCTAGCATCGCTCCCATAAACGCACTATGACCAAGAATCACGCTCGCTAAAAACGAATACACCATCATGCAAGGTAAAAACCCGTTCAACACGCCCAAAAAATACAGCCCTAGAATGTTTTGAGATTGCAAGGTTTTTTTCATCAAAAAAGAGATGAAAGGGATTTGAAAGCTTAATTTTTCCACTTTAGCCCCCAAGAGCGCCAAACCGATCAAAATAATCCCCATGCTGATGAATAAAACACCTCTAAAACCCATGCTCACGCTAAGACTATGCCCTAAACCTGCCACTATAGCCCCTAAAAGCATGTAGGTGCTGATTCTCCCTAAATTATAAAGGGCATGGCAAGCGAGCTGGTAAGAAAAGCTTGTAACTTTAGAAAATCTTATTTGACTAAACGCGCTCACAATCCCCCCACACATGCCCACACAATGCCCTAAAGACATGCTCAAAGCGGCTAAAAACATGCCCAAAAAACTCAAATTGTGCATCATTTGCATTCTAATATCCCTGCTTTTTTAAGAGCGATTTCCATCCCGTCAAAAACCAAACGCTCCTTGCAAACAGAATGAGGTAAAAACGCGCTCAAATACTTCGCATCGCCCCCACAAAGATAGATTTTTTGATTTTTGGCTAAATGTTGGATACAAGAGATGACGCTTAAAATCATGCCGTAATTCACAGCATCCCTAGTGTTTTTAGGCAAAACTTCTAAAGAATCTAAGGCTTTGAAAGGTTGCTCTAAAATTTTAGCGCTTTTTTGATACGCATGGATATATTGGGCTAAACCGGGCAAAATACACCCTCCTAAATGCTTGCCCTCTTTGACTAAATCAATCGTAATCGCGCTCCCCGCATCCACGATCACACCATTATTTACCGCTAAACACGCCATTTGCCGGTCTATCCCAAGCCCCACATAGTCGGTTTCTAAATGAAAAAATCCTGCAATATTTTTAGCGTTAGGGTAACAATTTAAAAGGGCTTTTTCATTTTCTTCATTCACGCTAATGTAAAAAATTTCCTTTTGAATACCCAAACGCTTTAAATCTTCTTTAGCGCTTGAAAAGAGCTGATGGTTTTTTGCAAAATGGATGCGCGTGTTGCCTATATCGCATAAAATCAAATTTTTCAAATCTGTAAAAGATTGCCTAGCTGACATAGGCTTACTTCTTATTCATTTCTAAAGCTTTTCTTCTTTCTTCAAGCTCTTTTTCATCTCTTTCTTGTTGCTCTTTCGCTCTTTGTTCAAATTCTCTCGCTCTTTGTTCGGCTTTGGCTTTTTTCTTTTCTTCTTTCAAGCGGCGTTTTTCTTCTTTAGGGCTGAGTTTTGGCGCTTCTTTAAAAGCGTTACTCTCTTTTGAAACAGGAGCGTTTTTGTTTTCGCCTTGTTGGGTAGCGTTATTTTCGTTGCCTACTTTGTTTTCGTTGCCTACTTTGTTTTCGTTGTTAGCGTTATTTTGATTGTTAATAGGCTCCATACCGCGTTGATTGGCTTTAACTTCATCCTCTTCAAACCCGCTATTTCTTGGCTTAACTTTGTTTTCTTCTAAAGGCTGTTTGTTTTCTTTGACTTTATGCCTTTCTTGCAAATAAATAGGAGCGTTCCCTTTTTCGCCTTTTTGAGATTTTTCAGATGCAGGTTTTTCCACAACGGGATAAAGCTTGGGCTTAAAATTATTATAATCTAAATAATAGCGATCATAATACACCCGATTTTTATCATAAAACACCCCTTTATCCAAACGATTGGATGAAAAAAACTTAAAACTGCCTATAGTTGGCGTTTTATAGACATTATACGAATTAAAATCATTCAAATCCACCTCTATCACATACCCTCGTTTTTCTAAAGAATACAATTTATTATGGTTTAACACAATGGTATTGAGCGAAGCAAAGGGCAGTTTCACGCTGTTTAATTCCCTCAAACTCTTATCCATTTGCAAAATCTGCCCATCTAGCGTGAGCACGTATAAAGTCCCCTTATCATAAAGCAAATCCACAATATCCCCATCATAGTTGAACTCTTGACCGCTCACTACTGAGAGTATTCTTTTCCCTGTGGAAGCGATCATGTTATTGCCATCTACGATAAGGTAAGTGATATTGTTAAAAAACTTATCGCTGCTGATAACAATGTTTCTAATGGGCGTAGGGTTTCCATGCACATAATCCACGACTAACAAGCGCCCATCTAGCATAGGAAATACCACGACCGTATCCATAAAAATAGGCATCGCCATTAAAGAATTGATCGTGGTGCTTGGGGAACCTTTCTCACTAAAAAGCAATTTTTGAGAAGTGATGTCGTATAAATTCGCTGAATTGTCCGCTAACACCACCGCTAAAAGATTCCCTTTAACGCTCGCACTCAAGGCAAAAGTCTCCAAAGGAATAATAATGGATTTTTGGCTGGCGTTAGGGTTATTGCTAATCAATTCCACTTGATGACAGACTTTATCTTGGACTTCTGCTTCAACGCCCTTTAATTTCAATTCCGTTTCTTCAGTCTTAGCCACCTTGCTTTTGCTTGTTTTTTTATCAATCTTGTTCAAACAATCTTGCGCAAGGATGAAAAACCCTTGACTCTCATTTAAAAAACTGCTTTCATAATTGAAATTCTTACCGATTCTTAACTGCGTTAAACCTTTATCGCCTATAACTGCTCCATTTTTCAAAATGGCTCCATAACGATTAGACGAAACGATGCTTTCTTGCAAATGGTTAGGGAAATACGCTTCGCCTTTAATTTGGTGTTTAGCGGGTTTGAAGTATTTTCTCATGTTACAGCCGCTAAAAACAATTAGGGCTATGAGTAAGATTAAAAATGGTTTGTTCATTAAATCAATGCGTTCCTTGAATGGTTTCTTTTTTTAGATTAGTTGGTTTGGAAGGGTTTTGTTGAATATCTTCTAACATTCCATAATGTTTTAAAACAGAGATTATAGCATAGAGTGAAGAACTTAGAGGGATAGTTGATAAACTTTGATGCGCTTTTTTAATTGCGTCTTTAGAATTTTCTTCATACAACAAATTCACTTCTTGTAAAGCGCTCATTTCTTTGAGAATGGGGCTTTTTTCAAGCAAGTTTTTATCTCTAGAGAGCGATGCGTAAGAATATTTGGCAAATGTTTTAACGATTCCATTAGAAGATTGTGAAAGCCTTTTAAACTCATTTGCATCATTTCTCTCACTCGCTCTGGCGAACTGATACAAGTCATACAACTCTGGGGCGACTTCTTTCAATCTTTTTTGCAAGGCTATATTATTAGGACTCTCTAGCACTTCATTATAAATTTGAGTGATCCGCTCTCTAGTCTGCTCATGCTTATAATCTTGCAATTTTGTATCCCCTAAATAAGCGATGAAAGCCACCACGATAAACAACAACACCCACTTGTAGCGTTTGAAAAACTTTTCTAATCTAAACGCCCCTTCTAAAAGCTTTTCATCGCTTTTAAATTCGTTTTTAACCTGCTCTAAATTTTCCTTAATGCTCATGCCTTACTCACTCCTGTGCTACCAAACCCCCCGCTACCCCTTGAAGTTTCATCTAATTGTTCGCATTCTATAAATTCGGCCTTATAAGTTTTTTGAACCACCCCTTGAGCGATCCTATCCCCTACTTGAACTTTAAAATCTTTATCGCTCAAATTCGCTAAAATGACCTTAATTTCGCCCCTATAATCATTATCCACCGTGCCAGGAGAATTTAACACCATCACCTGATGATTCAAAGCCAAACCGCTACGAGTGCGCACTTGCAATTCATACCCCACTTCTAAAGACAGACAAATCCCTATTTTCACCAACCCCACGCTATGAGGTTTGATCATTACTTCTTCTACAGCATGCAAATCAAAGCCTGAAGAACCCTCGGTTTGGTATTTAGGGATAAGGGCGTTTGGGTGGATTTTTTGGATTTTAATTTTCATCAAAACAAATCTCTTTATAATAAATGTCTAAAATTTCAAAATCGCTCTCGCCATTAGGCAATTGAATACTCACCGCATCGCCCTTACTCTTACCTATCAAGCTCTTAGCGATCGGCGAACCAAAAGAGATTAACCCTTTAGCCGGATCGCTCTCTACGCTCCCTACTATCGTATAAGAAAACTCTTTATCGTTGTCTAAATTAAGGATTTTAATCGTGCTGCCAAAACTCACTTTATTATGGGATAAAACGCTCGGATCAATCACTTGAGCGTTAGCGATAATTTCGCTTAAATCCACGATTCTTGCTTCAATGAAGCGTTGTTTTTCTTTAGCGGCATGGTATTCAGCGTTTTCTTTCAAATCCCCATGCCCTCTAGCAATATCAATTTCTTTCACAATATTAGGCCGTTCCACCTCTTTTAATTGCTTCAATTCCGCACAAATTTTATTGTATCCATGCATACTCATAGGTTCTTTATTCATTTAATCTCCTAAGCTTATTCAGTAGAGATTATAGTAAAAATTAAGTTAAATTCAGCAAAAAAGCCATTTCATTAGCGATTTTTCTCGCGCTCCCACTGGCTAAATATTCCCTTAATCTCAAACTTTCTTTAAAATAGCGTTCTCTATCCATTTCTTCATACGCTTTTAACAAGCCCTCTACGCTCAAAAAATGCTGGATCAATTCCGGATGTAATTGGCTCTCCCCAAGCCCTGGAGTTTCATTATTTAAAGCGTTATAAAAGATGTTCGCTAAACCTATATAATGCAAATTGACAAGCATTCTAGCGATCAAAAAATCCATCGTTTTAGCCCTATACGCTAACACAAAAGGCGTGCCAATCAGAGCGGCCTCTAAAGTCGCTGTGCCGCTGCAAATGAACGCAAACTCCGCTTCAAACAAACTCTTATGCGCATCATAAGAAATTTCAAATAATTTAATGTCTTCTCCATAAAGGGCTTTCAAATCCAACCCCTTAAAGAAACTCGGCACGACCAACACACGCCTTTTAAACCCTTCGTTTTGTTCTAAAATTTGAGCCGCTTTGACAAATAAAGGGAATATTTTAGCGATTTCACTTTTTCGGCTTCCTGGCATGAACACTAAAGTTTCGCCCTTAATATCTTTTTTATAGTATTTAATTTCATCTAATAAAGGGTGTCCTACATATTGGGCTTTTTTTTGGTAATAGCCCACTTCAAAAGGCAAAATCGCTCCCAAAAAATCGCAGTATTTTTCAAGGCTTTTAGCACGCCATTTTTTCCATGCCCAAACTTGCGGTAAAATATAATACATGATTTTTTTATGCGGATCTTGTTTTTTGATTTTTTTGGCTAGGGGGATATTGAAAGAAGAAGAATCCATTAAAAGCACCATATCCGCTTGTTTGGCTAATTGGACCATTTCTTTGTGGGCTTTGAGTAAAAACCCTAAACGGCCTATCACATCTCTAAAACCCATGATAGAAAATTCTCTAGGGCTATAGAGCGCTTCTTTGCCTTCAAACACCCCAATAAAACGATAATCTTTAGGCAAATTGCGGCGTAATTCCTCTAAATGCGCATTAGAGCTCGCTTCTAAAGCGCTCACTAAAATCGTGGGCATTATTTGTCTTTCAAAAGGTTTTGGACTTGATAGAGCTTGATTTCTTTATGCAAATCCCTTAATTCAATTTTGAGTAACGAATTTTCAAAATCTTTTTTAGAGAGATGGTTTTTTAAAAGCCTGTTTTCGCGCAAAACGCTGCGGTATTGCAAATAAAACCCTTCATCAAACACGCGCTTGCTTGGTTTTGCCATTATAACCTGATTATCATTAGTGTAAATCTCCACTTCTTCAAGGGCTTTAGGGAAAATCACATCCTCTTGTGTATTTTGTGTTTCTTTGTTTAAGCGGGAGTTTTCTTTTTCTAATTTTTTTTGATAGATTTCTTGCTTCAAACCTTTTAAGGTGCTCTTTTTCTTACGCAAGATTTCTTGGACTTGCTTCAATTCCAAACGGATTTTTTTTAAAACTTCTCTAGTGTCTTTAATTTCTTGCTGGTAAGCGTTCAATTCTTCTTGCATCGGTTATTCCGCTAACATTTCCAAAGACAACAAACGCATTTCATTGCCTTGAGTGATAACGACATTCTTGCTGTGGCATTTCTCACACACCCCATAATCTAGCGCATTAGGCTTAAAAACATGCGAACAATCCTTGCATTCTAATTCAACCTTTTCATCTACAATGTCTAAAATAGCGTCTTTACACACCAAAGATTCTTCTCTAAAAGTCTCAAACGCGCTCACAAACAAGCTCTTATCCATAGCGCTTCTTTCACCAATACCAACCACAACTCTTTCAATCTTATGGGCTTGATTTTTCTTCGCATGCTCTTCGCAAAGAGCGATTAAAGAAGAAACAACCGAGTATTCATGCATACTAAACCTTAATCTTTAAATTAGCCCCTATTATATTGTATTAGAGTAATCTTTTAGTTTATTGCTTCAGATTCAATAGGGTGTTAAGGATTTGATCGGATGTGGTTACCGCTTTAGAGTTCGCTTGAAACCCCCTTTGAACCACAATCAAATTCGTTAAGCTCCGGCTCAAATCCACATTACTAGACTCCAGTTTAGATCCTGAAATCGAACCCCTACGCCCCGTATTAGCCGCACCGATTAAGGCCTGCCCTGAGTTTCCGGTTTGAGAAAAGACATTCCCGCCTAAAGCCTGTAAGCCCGCATCGTTAGCGAAATTCGCTAAAGCCACTTGTGCGAGTGCTAAAGTCCTGCCATTACTGAACGCCCCTAAAAGCACCCCGTCTGAATCAAAGCGGACATCCATCAAATCGCCCGCTTGATAGCCGTTTTGCTCAATCGCATAAGTTTCAGAAATCTTATCCACGCTCGTTAGCCCATCAAAACTCCCTGAGGAACCAAAGGCTAAATTGATGCGTTGGGGGGCATCAGCGCCATTTTTAGGGTCAAATTGCAAAAGAGGCGGGTTCATGCCTGCAAGCGATCCGTCATTATTAAAATGCAAACGGCCTCCCTCAAACACATTAGGCCTAGCCGCTGACCCCCCTACTAATTCCCCAGGCTCAGGCACGATCACTCTAAAATTCCATTCCGCTCCCCCACTCCTATAAAACTCAATGCGCATGGCGTGTTTAGTGCCTAAGCTGTCTATCACATCAATGCTTGTCGCATGCGTAGCGTGGGTGAATTTAGAACTGCTCGCTGACGCTCCCCCTTCAATTAAAGAAGCGGTATTAAGCCCTTTCATGGCGTTTTTAAACAAAACATTGTTCGTTACGCTGTCTGAAGAATACCCGCTCACAAAAATATTGAGATTTTCTTTAATGACATTTTTATTGTCTTTATTATTGATTTCAAACATGCCGTATTGGTTGATTGTAACCCCTATAGAAGCGGCTGAGTCTTGGTAATTGTCCGCTAAACTAGGATCTTTAACGATATTAGCGTCATGCTGGATTAAGGCGCGCAAGTCTTCAGTGGTCCTAAACTGCCCAATATCCGCATTAGGGCTAATAGAATGCGTGTAGCTGTATTTGAAAGCCGTTACATCTTTGTCGCCGTCTAAAAAGTTAGCGAACGCTCCGGTCCCAGCTTGAGTAACCACAATGTTTTTAAGCTTTTCATCGCCGTCTAATTCATTGGTGTTTTCCAAACGCAATTGCTTGCCGTCCAAATAGGCTTCAATGCCTGTTTGGCTTTTGACTGCGTTGATCGCATTTTTGGCCGCTACTAGGCTTGAAGTCCTGCTCACCGCTGAATCGTTGGTGAAAGAAATCTTAACCCCATTCAATTCAAGCGTGCTGTTTTCTGCAGAAGGGAGGATGTCTTTGACCATTTTTGCGCTCTTATAGCTCACCCAAATCCCTTGATTTTCATTCAATAAAAGAGCGTCGCCATCTTCATTGTATAAAGATCCCATGTCTTCGGCGACTTGAGTTAGATTCGTGCTTGAATCATACACCGGATTAATGCCATCTGAAGGGGTTTTAGCTGAAGAATCCAAAGCAAATATCGCCGCTGTTTGATCGGCATGCCTTCCAGCGTTTAAATTCGCCCTCATAGAAATGCGGTTACTCGCTCTGGCTGGCATCACCATTCCAGGATCAATTCTAATGTTTTCTAAAGGGCCGGTGTTATCCACTTTTAAAGCGTCCGTATCGCTCCCTTTATTGCCGGTATCGCTCCCGTTTCGCACCCACCCTTGCACCACAAGACCGCCGGTGGTAACCAAACTCCCTTGCGAGTCAAAAAGAAACTCCCCATCTCTAGTGAAATTGCGCGTGATCCCCCTATCAGGGCTAATGATAAAAAAGCCATCGCCTTGAATCGCTAGATCGGTTTTGACATCTGTGTTTTGGATATTGCCTTGTGAAAAGATTTTAGTCGTCGCATCCACGCCTACCCCAAGCCCCACAGAAAAGTCATTCTGCCCTGCTAACCCGTTTTTATAGGGTGCGGTAGCGATGAGTTTGACTTGAGAGAGCATATCCACAAAAGAAGCCCTAGAATATTTAAAACCAGTGGTATTCACATTCGCAATATTATTACTCTCAATATCCAAAGCGATTTGGTGGGCTTGCATCCCATTGACACCAGACCATAAAGACCTAAGCATGGTTATCCTTTAATTTAAAGAAATTCAATCTATGCAAAATAAAGCAAAAGTTGTTCCTAAATAGCTTTTTAGAATGATTGATTGCGGATTTTAAGTTTTGTTAATCAAAAAGATCAGTCAAATTCACAAGTAAATAGGGGGTTTTGTAACGCTACCCCCATAACGCTTTTTAAAAGTTATCGCTCAAGCTTAAGAATCTAACTTAACGCAAAATCGCGCATTCATGATCTTGAATCTCTTCGGCTGAAGCGCGATTGGAAGTTAATGGGTTAAATCGTGTCGCTAATAAGACAAAGGAGTTATCGCTTTGTTGCACCACCGCCACGCCATAGTCCCCCATGCGTTTGCGCGCGTTAGGCACTTCTTTGGCAAGCATGATAAAGGGGCTTTTTTGCGCCAATTCGCTTTCTGTTACCCGACGCGCCAAATATTTATGCCCATTCAAGCCACCTGATAATGGCGACCAACGGCTGTTGATTTTTTTTAGATTATTGTCTAGCTGTTTGCGCGCTTCAAGGCTAATGCAAGAGATGTGGATGTGAAAATGGTTTTGCGATCGCCCCTTATGAGAGTTAATCGTCAAAGAAATCGCGCTATCAGGAATGGGTTTGCCGTATTTTTTACTCATAAAATCCCGCGCTTGCCAGGATAAATAAAAAAAGTTAGGCGTTGAAAGATCAAGCAACAAAGGGCTTTCAATACCGCTAATGTGAGTTGTTGGCATCAACAAATATTGCAACGGGCCGTTAATATCTTTTAAAACCACATAGCCGGCATCGGGTTTGACTTCTATGCATGGCGAAGGATTCTGATTTTTCTCATAATTAGGCAAACATTTCTCAAAAACAATCTTACGCAACACATTCGGATCTTTAGCGTTTAAACTCATAACAACGATAGCTATCATCGCTAAAAAAAGAAAGCCCGCTTTTTTCATTTTTTTTGCTCCTTGTTTTTAATGGGAATTTTTACAAACCCTCTTGTTATTTTTCTACAATAGTGGTTAAAAGCTCTAATCATTATGATTATTTTAACGAATTTTAACTTATTAGTAACTTTTAGTAACCTATTTCTCAAAAGAGCTTTTTGAACACTAACCAGAAAAAACTTAAATTGATGGCATTAAAAATGCTAAAAGAATTTTTTAAAATATTAAATAGCTTGCGATAAGCAGGTGATAATTTTTCGTCATGCGATTTTATGGGATTGATACTTATCACAATAAAGCGTTTTATAACCTTGATTTAGGTAATATCATTATACTGATACCACAATAAGGACAACTATCATGCAAGATTTACCCCCATGCCCTAAATGCAACGACGCCTACACCTACCATGATGGCGCGCAACTGGTTTGCTCTAGCTGTTTGTATGAATGGAATGAAAATGAAGCTAATGATGAAAAATTGATCGTTAAAGATTGCCATAACAATCTTTTACAAAATGGGGACTCGGTCATTCTCATTAAGGATTTAAAAGTTAAAGGTTCATCTTTAGTGCTTAAAAAAGGCACCAAAATCAAAAATATCAAGCTTGTCAATAGCGATCACAATGTGGATTGTAAAGTGGAAGGGCAGAGTTTGTCTTTAAAATCTGAATTCCTCAAAAAAGCTTAGGAAAATACAAAAACTTAAGAGTAAGAAAAGCTTAGCGACTTTTTAAGCTTGTAAAAATCATTTTTTAGAAAAAATCAACTTATCCAGCTTGAAAAAAATCACCGCTCCAATGGTTTGCCCTAAGAAAAGATTGAGCCACAACGGAAAATTGAAATAATAGAAAATCTCCATAAAAGGCAACATCACCAACGCACTCAACATCCACCTAAGCCAATAAATCCCAAAAAGCTTGGATTTATACTCTCCGCAAAGTTTCTTAAGAAATTCTCGCATAAAGATAACCCTTTAAACCCTTTTCGCAAACTCTCCCTAAAAAGGAAAGCCCGCTATCAAGGAATATTCCTAAATCTCATGCCTTTAGACAATCGTATAGGACACTCTTTTTTCAAAAAGTTTGCTCTCGTAATTGCCTAAATCCCTACCATCTACAAGGGCAAAGGCATCGCCAAAAGTCGCCAATAAGGCAGAATCTAACTGCATGTCTTTATGACGATTCAACGGGATAAAGACTCCCTTGTGGTTATTTTGAAAATCAAACGCTAGAAATGAATCTTTCAAATATACTTCTACCCTAGAAGCGTTTTCCACCACGCTGTTTTGAGCCAATTTCAAGCCTTGCACTTCAGCACTTTTAATCCCACACGCATGGCATAAGGACACAAACATGCTCTCTTGTGAAATAGTCGCAAACCAAGGCAAACTCTCGCGTTTAGGCAAATTTTCTTTACCCTCTAAAGCCTTTTGTCTCTTGGGCATGTCATGCTTGATGAACGCATAAAAATTACGGACGCTTTCTTTGGGGGTTGTTCCCTTGAGCTGGTTGGCAATGTTAGCCACGCTCGCATCGTCTCTTTCATAACGCCCCATTGCTACAAAATCGCTCGTTTCAAACAAACGCTCATTCAATTGATAGCTAGCGATCTCGTAAGACAAATGGGCTTGTTTTTTTTGAGCGCTTTTTAAAAAATCCACTTGCAAATAAGGCACTCCAAAATTGAGCATGCTTTTATAGCTAGCATGATTGCCTTGTAAATACACATTGCTCGCTACAATACTCGGCATGGGAATGAAAAGTGAAGTGTGTTCTGCAGAATCAAAATCAATGCTGTATTGAGCTTCTATTTTATATTTTGCAACACTCCCTTTGCTTTCTTCTGCCTGCAAAATCTGTGCTCCTAAAACAGCACTTGTAGCGCCTAAAGCAGTCGTTTTAATAAAATCCCTTCGTTTCATAACTATAACTCTTTATTGTAATTTTTAAATTCGTTAAATGAATGAAAAAGTAGGACACACCACCAACCCCAAAGGATTGATAAGTATCCAAAAACCTAAATTTTGAAAGACAAAGCGTTCCTAAAAAATAAGAACGCTCAAAGAAAAGGGTTACTTTTTCTTTTTTGTGTGGTGCATGTCTTTTGCGTGCATGTCTTTCATCATTTTTTGGTGTTTTTCAAGAGCTTTTTTAACTCCCTCAGCGTATTTGGGGTCAGCTTTCTTGAAATGCTCCAATTGTTTATCCACAATTTCTTTATGGGTAACATGAGCTAAAGATTCTCCAATAGTGTCATGCAACCTTTCCTTTTCATCAGCTGGCAATGAGCGGTAGTAATCACCTGGTTGGGTGTAGTAATCGCTATCATCAGCTCTGTAATCCCAATTCCACACTTCAAACTCTTTCTCAATATGAGCTAAGTTGAACTTAGGATCCCTCGCGCTCTTATCTTCTTTATAACCTGGCAATGAGCTAGGCGTATAGTTTTGTAAAGAGCCGTAGTATCCGTTTTGCATGTAACCATCTCTGCTAGAAGAGTGGAATGGGCACCTTGGTTTATTGACCGGTATCTGAGGATAATTAACCCCTAAGCGGTAGCGGTGTGTGTCCCCATAAGAGAACAAGCGTCCTTGTAACATCCTATCAGGGCTATAGCCAATTCCAGGAACGACATTAGCCGGAGTGAATGCCGCTTGCTCCACTTCTGCGAAATAGTTTTCAGGATTTTTATTCAACTCTACAATGCCCACTTCCATCAATGGATAATCTTGGAGATACCAAATTTTAGTTACATCAAACGGATGGAATCGATACTTCTTAGCATCCTCTTCTGGCATCACTTGAATGCTCAATTTCCATTTTGGGTAATCCCCTCTAGCGATCGCATCGAATAAATCCCTTTGATTGGAATCAGGATCATATTTTCTGATTTCTGCGGCTTCTTCATTAGTCAAGTGCTTAACGCCTTGCATGGTGTGAAAGTGGAATTTCACCCAAAAACGTTCGCCTTTAGCGTTGATGAGACTGAAAGTGTGGCTGCCAAAACCATCCATGTGGCGGAAAGATTTAGGGATCCCTCTATCGCTCATAACCCATGTTACTTGGTATAAGCTTTCAGGAACACTACTCCAAAAATCCCACACCATGTCGTGGTTAGGCAAATTGGTTTGAGGGTCTCGTTTTTGAGTGTGGATGAAATCAGGGAATTTGATCGCATCACGGATAAAGAAAACAGGCGTGTTGTTCCCTACTAAATCCCAGTTACCTTCTTCAGTGTAATACTTCATCGCAAAACCTCTAGGGTCTCTTACCGCATCCGCACTGCCTCTTTCACCAGCCACAGTAGAAAATCTGAAAAAGCATTCTGTTTTTTTGCCCACTTTAGAGAAAATTTTCGCTTTAGTGTATTTAGTGATGTCTTTAGTCACAGTGAAAGTGCCATAAGCTCCGCTTCCTTTAGCATGCACTACCCTTTCAGGGATCCTTTCTCTATCAAACGCCGCTAACTTTTCCAAAAACCAAGTGCTTTGTAATAAAACAGGACCTCTAGGACCAGCCGTAATCACATTGTTGTCATCCCAAACGGGAGCGCCAAAAGCAGTGGTTTGTTTCACATCTTTATTAACCATCTTTTTTCCTTTATTTGATTTTAAATCTTCGTAATCTGACACCAAGCCGATTACTTGTGGTGATTATCACATAATTTGTTATACAAAGACTAACAAGATTCAATTTCCTTAAAAAATCTTTTTTTTAAGAATAAAAAACCCCCTTAAGTATTTCTATTTGTAACAATTAATGAAAATAAGAAAGATTAAAAACAAAATTTTATTTTTAATCTAGTTTTAATAATAATTATCATATTATTCTATCTCAATGCATTTGATGGATTTTGTTTTTTTTAATTTTTATTTTTTAAATTTTCAGATTAAGGAGAGTTGTTTGATGTTTTTAAGATCATACCCAAAGCTTAGATACGCTTTATGTTTCCCCCTACTCGCTGATACTTGCTATAGCGCGGATCACACTCTAGGCAAGGTTACCACCCAAGCTAAAAGGATTTTCACTTACAACAATGAGTTTAAAGTAACTTCTAAAGAATTAGATCAACGCCAAAGCAATGAAGTCAAGGACTTGTTTAGGACTAACCCTGATGTGAATGTGGGCGGAGGGAGCGTGATGGGGCAGAAAATCTATGTGAGAGGCATTGAAGACAGGCTTTTAAGGGTTACGGTGGATGGGGCTGCTCAAAATGGCAATATCTACCACCACCAAGGTAACACCGTGATTGACCCTGGCATGCTCAAAAGCGTTGAAGTTACCAAAGGTGCGGCGAATGCGAGTGCAGGGCCAGGAGCGATCGCAGGAGTGATTAAAATGGAGACTAAAGGAGCGGCTGATTTTATCCCAAAAGGGCGCAGTTATGCAGCCAGTGGGGCGGTGAGTTTTTATACCAATTTTGGGGACAGAGAGACTTTCAGATCGGCTTATCAAAGTGCGCATTTTGATATTATCGCTTACTACACGCACCAAAACATTTTCTATTATAGAAGCGGTGCTACAGCGACAAAAAACCTTTTCAAACCCACACAAGCCGATAAAGAGCCAGGAACTCCCAGCGAGCAAAACAACGCTTTAGTTAAAATGAATGGTTATTTGAGCGACAGAGACACGCTCACTTTCAGCTGGAACATGACACGAGATAACGCTACACGCCCTTTAAGGAGTAACGCTATAGGGTTAGCCTATCCTTGTGAAGCCCCTTTTAGCCCTGATAGTTCTCAAGGGTGTCCTAATGTGTTGGATAGTTTCACAAGATATATGTATCACTCCGTCAATACCGCCAACAATCTTTCCTTACAATATAAAAGAGAAGCGGGAAATTCTTTTGCCGACCCACGATTAGATTTTACCCTTTATACAAGCATTAGAAACGCTAAGTTTGATCCCCTATTTGATCCTAATGGCGTTTATGCTAGATTCCCCACTTCTTTAGCGAGCGCATGGGAAAGAGAAAATTACCCATGCGTTGAAGGCGGGTATTGCACCCCAAGCTTTTCAGATGTGGATAAACCAAGTTCACAGCCTAGGGATTTGTTTTTAAACAACACCGGCTTAAACCTTAAAGTCGCGCATGTGATTGATGAAGCCACAGACAGCCTTTTTGAATATGGATTCAACTACCAAAATTTAAGCGTTTTTGACGCTCGCATCCCTAAATCAGAATTATACAGGCCTAATCAAGTTTATACTGATGATAAAGGACAAAAACAAATCGCTTGCTCTCTTGTGGATAATAACCCCAATGACCCTACTTTATGCCAAAGAGGGAAAGCGAACGGGAATATTTATGGAGGCTATGTGCAAGCGAATTACTCGCCTCATAAAATCATCACTTTTGGAGCCGGGGTAAGGTGGGACGCATACACGCTTTATGATAAAGACTGGAACCACCGCTACACTCAAGGCTTTAGCCCTAGTGCAGCTCTTGTGATCAGCCCCATTGAGCCTTTATCGTTAAAAATCACTTATTCTCAAGTTACAAGGGGGGTTATGCCAGGAGATGGCGTGTATATGCGCCAAAACGATTTAAGATACGCTAAAAATATCAAGCCTGAAGTGGGCTCTAACGCTGAATTTAATATTGATTATTCAAGCCAGTATTTTAGCGGGAGGGCTGCGGCGTTTTATCAAGCTTTGGATAATTTCATCTCACAATACGCGCAAAATTTGATTGTAACCAATTTGAGTCAAGCGATTAGGATTTATGGCTATGAAGTGGGTGGGACTTTCAAATACAAGGGCGTGAGTTTGAATGTGGGGATCTCACGCACTTGGCCCACCACTAGGGGGTATTTAATGGCAGACAGCTATGAGCTTGCCGCAAGCACCGGTAATGTTTTTATCATTAAATTGGATTACACCATTCCCAAAACAGGGATCAATCTTGCATGGCTTAGCCGTTTTGTTACCGGTTTAGATTATTGCGGGTTTGATATTTACTTGCCTGATTACGGAACGGCTGAAAAACCCAAAACCCCTACCGATTTAGCCAAATGCGGATCCCAATTAGGGTTAGTGCATATGCATAAACCGGGCTATGGCGTGAGTAATTTTTATATCAATTGGAGTCCTAAAACCAAAAGCCGCTGGAAAGGTTTGTTGCTTTCAGCCGTGTTTAATAATGTTTTCAACAAATTCTATGTGGATCAAACAAGCCCTTATATCATGAGTCCGGATATGCCAGGCACTGACGCTATTAAAAGAGCGATCGCAGAACCCGGGTTTAACGCGCGCTTTGAAGTGGCTTACAAATGGTAGTTAGTGGAGCTTTAAGCGTTGTGCATGCGTGATAGCGACGGCTATCGCATCGCTAATATCCAAAGGCTTGATTTCGCTTGTGATGTTAAGCAAGCGTTTGACCATAAAGGCTACTTGCTCTTTAGCGGCTTTCCCGTTACCGGTTAGGGCTTTTTTGACTTGTAGGGGTGTGTATTCGCTAAAATTACCAACCCTTTCTAAAATCTTTAAGGACAACGCCCCCCTGAATTGCGCGAGCTTGATCACGCTTTTAGGGTTATACCCAAAGAAAATATCCTCAATCGCTACTTCATGGACTTCGTAACGATCCAATAAGCAATCTAAGGCTTCTATCAAGTCTAAAATCTGTTCTTGCAAGCGTGTCGTGGTGATGTTAATGAACCCGGCCGTGATTAAAGAAAGCTTGTTAGAAGTGTGAGAAATGATAGCATACCCGCATTTCCTACTGCCCGGATCTATTCCTAAAATACGCATCAACCATTCCTGTTATTTATCGCAAGGTTTAAAAAACGCTATTATTATATCCATGTTTCTTGTTAGCGCAAAATACAAGATTGCATTAAGAACTTTTAAAAATTTAGCATGTAAATAAGGGAGCAATAAATGAAAGCAAACACAATCATACTAGTGGATTGGGAGAATTTCAGGCGCGATATTAAACAAACAAAATGCGTTAATTATAATATCGCTTTAGATGTGATCGTTACCATTAGGGCTTTTTTACTAGATGATGAGAAGATCAGTCGTATTTACTTTTATACCACCCCACCCTTTGATTTTGAACATGCGTTATGGGATAAGAGGAATGACACCCTCCAAAATGAAAAAAATCCGGGAACAGAAATGAAAATCTTCACCAGCAGCGACATTGAAGAAATCTTACAAAGCAGTGAAGCGACCAAATGGGAGAAGATTTATAGCGATGTGGAAAATTTCCAACACGATCTAGCTTCATTGGATCAAGTAGAATTGAGGTTGGGGAGGACTAAGTTAAACGCAATAAGAGTGGAGTTTGATGGGAGTTATAGGGCGTTATTAGAACAAAAGCAGGTGGATATGCTCATGGGTCTTGACATTCAAAGAATAGCCTTTAAAAAAATAGCCGATAGGATTCTTATATTTTCAAAAGATACGGATTTAATCCCCGCGCTCAAATTAGCTAGAGATGAGGGGCTAAGGGTGGATATTGCCGATTTGTCTAACCGATTGTCTCTCCTTAGCCAGGATTTGAAATACAATTCGGATAAAGTGAGGAAATTGAGCAGCAACGAAGTTAAAGACAAGCTTTTTTCAATCAGAGAAAATCTCACTAAAACCAACTGGGCTTTAAACTAAACCATAAAAAGGGTTATTTCATTTTTATAGAGTTTAAAAAATCATTTTTTAAAAACTCAATTATTGGCATTTGATCAGAACAAAGCCAGAATTTTTAAAGGGGTTTTTAGGCTTATTTTTCTCATACTGAATGGGTAAGTCTGGGTAGTTTATTGCCTTGCTTATTCTTTTGTGGTAGGATTGGGGTTATCAAGGTTTAGGGGATTAGTATCTTTCCCCTTGTAATTTGGTGCTAAAGGCGACTCAATTAGCCCATTCCTTGATTTATCTGCTTCATAGCTTGTAATAACCCACCTATTATTTAAGGTCTCACCTTTCCTATCATTCAAGCCTTGGTTTAGAAAACCTCTGCTCTAAACCTTGATAAACTTGATAAAAACACTTAAAGCTAGCCGTATGTGTGCCAAAAGTCCCTAACGAAAAAGATTTCTCTTTTTGACTGAGTGGGTGAGGCTTTTTAATCATCTTTCTTTACTCCTTGACTTTTTCAATTTTTTGTTTTATAGTTTCAATGGTAGCCCACTCATTGCTTTTTAGCATTTTCAGCTATCCTGCGGAATGAAAGAGTGGATAATGTCTGCCTTGTCAATCTCTGCTTTAACATCGTTTTTTGTTTTTCATTTATTCTCCTTGCGTTCTCCTTGAAAAGATTTAGGTCGTTATTTGGCTTTGCTAAGGTTTTTATGGTAGCATCTTTACAGACATCGCTATAGGAACTCAACCTATGGTTGCCCCTTAGAGGGCTACAAACAGCAACTAAAATCCTATAACAATCCATAAAACACTATAATTTTTGTATAGGTTATTAAGTTTTGT